>ONAE01000002.1 GCA_900315695.1 uncultured Prevotella sp.
CAGCAAGGCACTCACCATCGCTGAGGATGCCTACGCCCAGACGCTACAGCGGTTTATCAGGGCTCAGGCTGATGCTTACAGTCTCTCGGTGGCGCAGAGTCACTGGCAGACGGCACGTCAGAACCAGATCAACTCTCTGAAAAACTACTGGCTCGCTTACTACCACCTGCGTCGTCTTACGCTCTATGACTACCAGCGTCGCCAACTCCTCCGCCGAAAGTTTTAAGTGTCTTTTTAGGCAATTATTTGGCGGTTTGTGATTTTTATACTAATTTTGTAGCCAAAATAATTTGAAGCTATGACAGAATTTAAGATGTTGGCGCAGCAGCGCCGTAGCCACAGAAAGTTTACTAACGAGGAAATTGATCCTGAGGATCTGAAACTGATACTCAGGGCTGCCTTGATGTCGCCCACCTCTAAGAGTCAGCGGGCCTGGCAGTTTGTGGTAGTGGATGATAAACAGGACCTGGAGAAACTGGCAGATGCCAAGAACATGGGTTCGCAGTTTCTGAAGGATGCCCCTGTAGCCATCGTGGTATTGGGTGACCCTATGCAGAACGACTGTTGGGTGGAGGATGGTTCGATTGCGGCTATCTCGATGCAGTACCAGGCAGAGGAACTCGGACTTGGTTCGTGTTGGATTCAGATGCGCGGTAGAGGACTTGATGACGGTACACCAGCCGATACGGTGATCCGTGGTGTGCTGGATATCCCTGATAACCTGAACTGTCTGTGCATCATCGCCGTGGGTCATTGGACGGATGAGCGTAAGCCTCAGGCAGAGGATCGTCTGAAGTGGGAGAATGTGCATCTGAATAAGTTCTGATTATGATTAATTACGATCTGACAAAGATAAAGGCAATCATCTTCGATATCGACGGAGTGCTGAGCAGTGAGACGATAACCCTCAGCAGCGAAGGTGTGCCCCTGCGTACGGTGAATATCAAGGACGGCTATGCCATCCAGCTCGCTATGAAGCTGGGGCTGCGGATTGCTATCATGACGGGTGCCAATGTGGCGAGTGTCAGGGTGCGTTATGAAGGACTGGGCGTGAAAGACGTCTATCTGGGCTGTGCCGTGAAGATAGAGACTTATAACAAGTTCCTTGAGCAATATGGTCTGACCGACGAGGAGATCATTTATATGGGTGACGATATCCCCGACCTTGAGATCATGCGCAGGGTGGGGTGTCCGGTCTGCCCGAAGGATGCTTGTTCTGAAATCAAGGAGGTGAGTCTGTATGTGAGTGACCGTATCGGTGGTCATGGGTGTGGGCGCGATGTGATAGAACAGGTGCTGCGTGCCCAGGGAAAATGGGTGATGAATGCCAAAGCCTTCGGATGGTAATGGACTATAAGTTGGTGTTGGCGAGTCATTCGCCCAGGAGGAAGGAACTGCTTGCAGGGCTGGGAATGCCCTTTGAGGTGCGTGTGCTTCAGGATATCGACGAAGACTATCCTGACGATCTGCCCGTGAATGAGGTGGCACGCTATATCGCCAAGGAGAAGGCAGATGCCTACCGGCGTATCGTTGCGCCTGATGAACTGATCATCACGGCGGATACAGTGGTGATTGTGGGGGATGAGATCCTTGGGAAACCTGTGGACGAGGCTGATGCCATCCGGATGCTGAGACTGCTCAGCGGTCGTACCCATCAGGTGACTACAGGCGTGTGTCTATTGACTGCAGAGAAAGAACGTTGTTTCGACGTGACAACCGATGTCACCTTCAAGGCACTCTCTGACGAGGAGATTCATTATTACGTGGACCACTACCGTCCCTTCGACAAGGCAGGTGCCTACGGTATTCAGGAGTGGATCGGCTATATCGGCGTGACAGGACTTCACGGCAGTTATTACAACGTGATGGGTCTGCCTGTACAGCGCATTTATCAAGAACTTACAAAATATTAACAATTTATGAAGAAGACGTTATTAACTATCGTTTCTGTCTGTGCAGCTGTGGTAGCTGTTCAGGCACAGAACGCAAAGCCTGCCATCCCCCGGGATGCAGCTTTGGAAGCAAAAGTAGAGAAAACACTCGCCAAGATGACACTTGACGAGAAGATCGGTCAGATGCTTGAACTGAACCTCGACATCATCGGTAAGATGACGGTAGAGAATGCCAAAGTGGATCGCGAGAAGGTTCGCTCTGTACTCCAGCAGTACGGCAGGTCAGATGCTGAGATTAACACTATGGTGAAGCTGACCGATCAGGAGATTATCGATAAGTTGGGTGCCTTCCCTGTAGATATCTATCAGGGTGATACCAAACGCATCTGGAAGCTCAACGAGGTGATGCTCGACACGCTGATCTCCAAATGGAAGGTGGGCTCGATCCTGAATGCGCCTGGCACGCGTGCGCCGAAAGTTGAGCAGTGGCAGCAGTGGATCCGCCTGATTCAGGAGAAGTCGATGAAGTATCTGGGCATTCCCGATATCTATGGTCTCGACCACAACCATGGTGTGACCTATACGCAGGGCGGAACCCTCTTCCCACAGCCTATAAACCTGGGCGCATCGTTCAATACAGAGCTGGCTCGCAAAGGGGCGGAGATTACGGCTTATGAGAGTCGTGCCGCCAACTGTCCATGGGTGTATAACCCTGTGGTGGATCTGAGTCGCGATCCCCGTTGGCCGCGTGTGTATGAGAGCTTTGGCGAGGATGCCATCGTGAACGCAAAGATGGTGGTGGCAGAGATCAGAGGCTATCAGGGCAATGACAACAACCATATCGACCAGTATCACGTAGGTACCAGCACGAAGCACTATTTTGCCTATGGTGCTCCCTGGACGGGTAAGGACCGTACACCAGCCTATCTCAGTCCGCAGATGATCCGCGAGAAGTACTTTGAGCCTTTCAAGGCAGCTGCCCTTGCCGGTACGCTGACGATGATGGTTAACTCGGCCTCAGTCAATGGCGTGCCTGTTCATGCGAGCTATGAGTATCTCACCAAGTGGCTGAAGGAGGATCTGCAGTGGGACGGTTTCTTAGTGACCGACTGGGCAGATATTAATAATCTGTACTCACGCGAGAAGGTGGCTAAGGACAAGAAGGACGCCATCCGTATCGCCATCAATGCGGGTATCGACATGTCGATGGATCCTTACAGCGTGGAGTTCTGTATCCTGCTGAAGGAACTGGTGAACGAGGGAAAGGTGTCCTTGAGTCGTATCGACGATGCCGTTCGCCGTATCCTGCGTGCCAAGTACCGTCTGGGACTCTTTGAACAGCCGAATACCGGTGGTAAGGGCTTTGAGAAGTTCGGCTCTGACGAGTTTGCCAAGGCATCACTCATGGCTGCTGAGGAGAGTGAGGTGCTGCTGAAGAACGAGGGTAACATCCTGCCGCTGGCTAAGGGTAAGAAGATTCTGCTCACTGGTCCTAATGCCAACCAGATGCGCTGTCTGCATGGTGGCTGGAGCTATACCTGGCAGGGTGCAAAGGCCGAGGATCTCTCAGAGAAATACAACACGATCTATGAGGCCCTCTGCAACAAGTACGGCAAGGAGAACATCATTCTGGAACAGGGCGTGACCTACAATGAGGATGGTGCCTACTACGATGAGAACGAGCCGCAGATTGATAAGGCTGTGGCTGCAGCAGCACAGGCTGACGTCATCATCGCTGTCATTGGTGAGAACTCATACACAGAGACGCCTGGTAACCTGACCGACCTCTGGCTCTCAAAGAATCAGCGTAAGCTGGTGAAGGAACTGGCCAAGACCGGAAAGCCCATTATTATGGTGCTGAACGAAGGTCGTCCCCGACTGATTGCCGATATCGAGCCGCTGGCTCAGGCTGTGGTGGATATCCTGATTCCCGGTAACTATGGTGCAGACGCACTGGTTAACCTCCTGGCAGGTGACGCCAACTTCTCGGCTAAGTTGCCTTACACTTATCCCCGTGAGATCAACTCGCTGAACACCTATGATTATAAGGTGAGTGAAGAGGTAGGAACGATGGAAGGTGCCTATAACTACGATGCGAAGGTATCGCTGCAGTGGCCCTTCGGCTATGGCATGAGCTATACCACCTATGAATACAGCAACCTGAAAGTTGACAAGACACAGTTTACGGCTGATGACGTGCTGAAAATCACGGTGGATGTGAAGAATACGGGTAAATGTGCCGGTAAGGAGGCTGTACTGCTCTATAGCAGCGATCTGATTGCATCAGTAGTGCCTGACAATAAGCGTCTGCGCGATTTCACTAAGATCGAGTTGCAGCCTGGTGAGGAGAAAACCGTCACCTTTGAACTGCCTGCCAAGAACCTGGCCTTTGTGGGTGCCGACGGCAAGTGGACACTCGAAGAAGGTGACTTCGCACTGAAGGTAGGCAATCAGGTGGTCAATGCCGCTTGCACGCAGACTAAGACATGGGAAACCCCGAACATTTGAGTTCGGGGTTATCGGAGATAAGGATTGTATTGTAACTCTTCCGCAATGGTGGTCTTCGGACCATGACCGCAGAAAGCAACGGTGTCGGGAGGAAGTTTGGCTATCACATGCTGGAGACTGTCCATGATTTCCTGATAACTACCGCGGTCGAAGTCAGTACGTCCAATACTCATACGGAAGAGGGTGTCGCCTGTAAAGGCAATGCTCTCTTCTTGATTATAGAAGGTGACACCACCAGGTGTATGACCTGGGGTACTCAGAATCTCAAAGGTGTGATGCCCGAAACGGATCTGTTCGCCTTCGTCGAAGAAATGACCTGCCTCAGGATACTTCCGGCGCAGCGGGAAACCGATCATCGACTCGAACTGACCTGGCAGATCATTGATCAGGTAGGCATCATTAGCTGAGATCTCTACCTTCAGTCCATAGGTGTTGAAGACGAAGTCGTTGCCGAAGTTATGATCAAAATGTCCATGGGTAGCCAACAGATGGACAGGATTCAGCTGTTGGGTGTCGATATAATTCTGAATGGCCTGAAACTCATCGTCGTAATAGGCACCACAATCAATGATCACACACTCGCGTGTGTCATCACTCACCACGTAGGTGTTTTCTTGCAACTGGTTGCATTCGAAGGTCTTAACGGTAATCATAGCTTCAGAATCAGATGGGTAGATAAATCACATGTTTCTCCTTAAACCACTCCTCGCTGAAGAATTCACTGATCTCTGTCAGTTCCACGATGTTGTGGAAGGGGCGCGTCTCTGCCTGTAAGTCGCCACCCTTCAAGCAGATGATGCCGTTAGGCAGCGCATTGCGCTGGGTCTTGGAGATGTTCTTTCTGACAATCTTCTCAAGGTCGGGTAAGGCCATTACGGCACGACTCACCACGAAGTCGTACTTGTCTTTCTCATCCTCACCCCTCAGTTGTACGGGATTACAGTTCTTCAGACCGATGGCACGACTCACTTCTTGAGCCACACGGATTTTCTTGCCTGTACCGTCGATGAGCTTGAACTGGCATTCAGGAAAGAGGATAGCCAGAGGAACGCCTGGGAAACCGCCACCGGTACCGAAGTCGAGAATCTGAGTGCCTGGACGGAAGTTGATAATCTTGGCAATCGCCAGCGAGTGGAGCACATGGTGCTCATAGAGATTGTCGATGTCCTTACGGGAGATGACATTGATCTTGTCATTCCAATCACGATAGAGGGCATCGAGCTGTTCAAACTGCCGAAGCTGCGTCTCCGTGAGGGTGGGGAAGTATTTCTGTATCAGTTCTGCTTTTGCCATATCAGTGCTTAAACGAGGGGTTGAGTATCTGGCTCACCTCGTTGTAGGTGATCACAAGCTCGATGGAGCCTACGGCATAAGGGGCAATCTCGTAGGGATTATACACGAAGGTGATGGTTTCATCGTTTAGGATGAAGTTCTCTGAAGGGAACATATCCATCGAGTAGAGATAACCGGCATCTTTCAACTCGTTGATGGAGTTGAGACCAGTCTTCGACTTCAGGGCTTTCATCAGACTGGTTTTCAGCTGTGATTCATAACCCGGCGCGAAGACATCGGCAAGGGTGATCAGCTTTCCTGTTGCGATGTCGAAGTTGAAGGTGATCAGCTGGTTGATGCCGTGAGCACCCCCTTCGTAGTAATCGACGGTGGCGAGATAGGATAGCGTATGAGCTGTACCCTGTTGAGTGGTAGCCTCAACGAGGTAGTGGTACTCATACCAGGCTATTTTCGCAGTATCGTTACGATCCTGGTTGTATAATGGCAGCATCGTGTTCTTATAGCTGGTGGTATAGTCATCCGTAAACTTCAAAGCTGCTGTCTGCAAGTCTTTCTCACCGGGCTTGTTGAGCAGTCTCGCCATGAGTGTCTCGTTGATGATCTTGGCTTTCTCCCCGTTATCGGCTGTGGCCTGAAGCAGATCCAGGTGAACCTGACATCTGGGAGAGTTGTCTTCACTGGAGAGTTTTACTTCCTTATCGGTGGTAATCGGCTCGAAGGTAATGGTGGGCTCGTCGGACCCCTTGCAGGCTAAAAGCAACAGGGGTAACAATAAAAGCAGATAAAGTTTTTTGTTGCGCATATATATATCATGATTTTCGCGCAAAATTACACTAAAAAGCGCAAAAAAGCAAATTTCTCGCAAAAAAATACTAATTTTGCACCCAAATTTTAATGGATATGGATCAGAAAGCATTCAAGGCTGCCCTTTTCGACCTCGATGGCGTGGTGTTTGACACTGAGCCTCAATATACCGTATTCTGGGGGGCTATCTGCCGACAATACCATCCTGAACACCCAGGTCTCGAACACGAGATCAAGGGTTCTACACTCACGCAGATCTATGATCGCTGGTTCAGTGGTCCTCTGGAGGCTGAGCGTGCCAATGTGACCCGTAGGTTAGACGAGTATGAGCAGCAGATGCACTATGACTTTATTCCCGGTTTTGAGGCCTTCATAGCCGATCTTCACAAACATGGGGTGAAGACCGCTGTTGTCACGAGCTCAAACATCCCTAAGATGGAGAGTGTGTATCGTTATCAGCCAGGATTCAAACAACTGTTTGATGCCATCCTCACCTCCGAAGACTTCGATCGAAGCAAGCCCGATCCGGATTGCTATCTGAAGGCTGCAGAGCGTCTGGGGGTACGGAAATCAGAGTGCATTGTGTTTGAAGACAGCTTCAACGGCTTGCGTTCCGGACGGGCTGCACAGATGGCTGTTGTCGGGTTGGCTACCACCAACAAAGCTGAAGATATTACACCGTTTTCCGATATGCAGATTTTTGATTACCAGTCTGTTAGCTTCTTTTCGTTTGAGCGCTTGTTGAACTCAATTTGAATACATGAATTCTCAAAATACGCCTGTACATATCCGACTGTGGCATCATGACTTCTGGCGCATGGCCATTGCCAATCTCCTGTTGACAATGGCAGTCTATGTCTTGGTACCTACCTTGCCGCAATGGTTGCTTACGACGCAGGATTTCACCCTTCAGGAGGCGGGCTTGGCGATGGGTGCCTTTGGTGTCGGTCTCTTTACGTTTGGCGCCTTTGTGTCGTTCCTGATCCAGCGTTATCGTCGTAATCTGGTGTGCATCCTGGCCGTATTGGCGATGGCAGCCCTGTTTGGTGTCATCTATTATGTCGGTATCGAATCAGGTCTTTACACTGATCTTTCTATCATGCTTGTCCAGCGTCTGGCCTTAGGTGCCTGTTTCGGACTGGCACAGATGGTACTGACCAGTACGCTGATTATTGATACCAGCGAGAGCTATCAGCGCACAGAAGCGAATCACGCCGCAGCCTGGTTCGGACGTTTTGCCCTTTCTCTGGGCCCCTTGACCGGTCTGCTGTTATATCGTCTGGCTGGTTTTGATATGGTACTTTTAGTGGGAGCAGGACTGGCTACAGCTGCTCTGGTGCTGATTTTCTTAGTTAATTTCCCCTTCAGAGCGCCTCAGGACGATATCCCCACAGTCAGTCTCGACCGTTTCTTCCTGCCTCATGGTTTCCCGCTGTTCCTGAATCTGCAGCTTATCATGCTGGCAGTGGGACTGCTGTTCTCATTGTCGTTGACCGAACAGTTTTATGCCATGATGATGGTGGGGTTCCTGTTTGCCATCCTTGCCCAGCGGTTTGTGTTCCGTGATGCAGAGGTGAAGAGTGAGGTGGTGACAGGTCTGATCCTGATGGGGGCAGCCTTATTGATGATGCTGACACGTACCCAGCAGATTGTGGGCTATGCAGCGCCTGCTTTCGTGGGATTCGGGTTGGGTATTATCGGCTCACGGTTCCTGTTGTTTTTCATCAAATTGAGTCGTCATTGTAAGCGTGGTACGTCTCAGAGTACGTTTATGCTCGGATGGGAGAGTGGTATCGCCTGGGGTATAGGTCTCGGCTATGCGTTGTTCGAGGGCAACCCGACAACGATCTTGTTGACATCTCTTGGTCTGGTATTGGGCTCCTTGTTGCTTTATAACTTCGTTCACAACTGGTTTGTCAGCAACAAAAACAGATAAACAGATAAGATAAATTGATAAAAAAATGGCTCGCCGCTGCGAGCCTAATTGTTAACCTTAAATCTAATACTATGAAAAACACAATGCAAAAGTACACATTCTCTTTGATATCTGCAAGTGTTTTATCGATTATTTTTCGATTTATGCCTAAAAAAGCCTAATATTTAACTTCTGTTCACATTTTAGGCCGCTTTTAGCTTGCTTTTCCATCAAAAATCTGCTACCTTTGCACCCGCAAAACAAAAATTAAGATGAAGCTCAGGATATTCATTACCTTATATATAATATGTATGCCCGTCTGCCTGTTGGCTCAGCGACGTCAGCTGCAGGAAGCACGTGCCATCATCAAAAGCGGCAAGAACTATGATCAGGCCGAGGAGATGATGACTAAACTGTTGGAAGATTCTGCCAACCTCTATAATCCCCGTATCTATGATATGTGGCTCCTCTCTGTCGAGAAGCAGTACGACCAGGTGAACGAGAAGATGTATAAGAAACAGGAGGTTGACACCACCGAGTTCTTCAATCTCACCCGTAGGCTCTTCACCATTGGCGAACGACTCGACTCCCTGGATATGCGTCCGGATAAAAAAGGCAGGGTCAACCCCTCTTATCGGAGTGATAATGCCCATAGGTTGACTTCCTATCGTCCCAACCTATATTTTGGTGGCGCCTATCATCTGCGTAGGGACTCGTTGCAGATGGCCTATGATTTCTTTGAGATGTATCTCGATTGTGATCGTCAGCCACTTTTTACGGGCTATGACTTCTGGAAGAACGATCCTCGTATGGCAACGGTAGCCTATTGGGCAACCTATACGGGTTATCGTATGGGCGACCCCGTGCTTACTCTACGTTATGCTAAGGAGGCATGTCGCGACACCGCTAAGTTGGAATATACTTTGCAATATATTGCCCAGTCTTGGAAGATGCTCAAGGATGAGAACTCCTATGTGGCTACCCTCAAAGAGGGTGTCGCTCAGTTCCCGAAGTCACCTTATTTCTTCCCTCGTCTGATGGATCATTACATGGAGAAAGGAAACTATGAAAAAGGCCTCTCTTATGCTGAAAGTGCCTTGCAGACAGACAGTCTGAATGAGCTCTTCCTTTTGGCCAAATCCACCATGCTGCTCAATCTGGGACGTTATGCCGAATGTCTGCAGACCAGTGAGCGTCTGATTCAGTTGAATCATCAGATGTCTGAAGCCTATTACAATGCCGGCACCGCTTGTCTGAATATCGCTTTGAATATGGACTCGCGCGGTCAGAAGAAACAAATCCGAAAGATGTATCAGAAAGCCCAGCCTTTCATGGAGTCCTATCGTCAGCAGATGCCCGATGCCAAGGACAAATGGGGGCCTTCGCTCTATCGGATTTACTTCAATCTGAACCTCGGACGTCAGTTTGAAGAGATTGATAAAATCTTAAAGAAATAAAAAAGATTGCACGTTTTTATACGTATTTGCCAAAATCTTCCTATCTTTGTATTTTAGAAATAAAATATCTCAATCTAAAACAAATAAAAGTAAGGAAACTATGGCAGACAATGCTCAACTGATTGCTCAGTGCGAGGCACGGGCTAAGGAATGGCTCTCTCCGGCCTTTGATGAGGAGACACGTAAAGAAGTACAGGCAATGCTCGATGCTGCAGACAAGACTGCGCTCATCGATGCCTTTTATCAGAATCTTGAGTTTGGTACAGGTGGTCTCCGTGGTATCATGGGTGCCGGTACAAACCGTATGAACAAGTACATTGTGGGTATGGCTACACAGGGCTTCGCCAATTATATCCTGAAGGCATTCCCAGGTAAGCAGAGCTCAGTGGTGGTAGGTCACGACTGTCGTAACAACGGACGTATGTTCGCTGAGACCGTCGCCGACATCTTCTCTGCTAACGGCATCAAGGTTTATCTCTTTGAGAGCCTTCGTCCGACACCGGAGATCTCGTTTGCCATCCGTCAGCTCGGATGTCAGGCTGGTGTGAACGTGACGGCATCTCATAACCCCCGTGAGTATAATGGGTACAAGGCTTACTGGGACGATGGCGCACAGGTGCTGGCTCCGCACGATAAGGGTATCATCGACGAGGTGAACAAAGTGAAGATCGGCGATGTGAAGTTCGAGGGCAACAAGGAGCTTATCGACATCATCGGTGGTGAGATGGACTGGGACTATCTGCAGGCTGTGAAAGAGGCTATGGTAGATCAGGACGTGATTCTGCGCCAGAAGGATCTGAACATTGTCTATAGCCCGATGCACGGTACCGGTCGTGTGATCATCCCCGAGGCGCTGCGTTCATGGGGCTTCCAGAATATCCATGTCGTACCCGAGCAGATGGTAATCGATGGTAACTTCCCCACAGTGGTAAGTCCTAACCCCGAGAATGCCGAGGCTATGACACTGGGTATGAAGCTCGGTACCCGTCTGAATGCCGATCTGGTTATTGCCTCTGACCCTGATGCCGACCGTTTGGCTATCGTATGCCGTAATGCTAAGGGCGAGTGGGAGATCCTGAACGGTAACCAGACCTGTATGATGTTCTGCTGGTATATCATCGCCAACAAGAAGAAACTTGGTCAGCTCAAGGGTAACGAGTTCCTCGTAAAGACCATCGTGACTACTGAGGAGATTGCAGAGATTGCCAAGAAGAATGGTGTAGAGTTGCGCGACTGCTATACAGGCTTCAAGTGGATTGCCAATGAGATCCGCATCTCTGAGGGCAAGCAGAAGTATATCGGTGGCGGTGAGGAGAGCTTCGGCTTCCTGCCATTCGATAAGGTTCGCGATAAGGACTCTCCAGCATCTATCTGCTTGATCTGTGAGATTGCTGCTTGGGCCCGCGACAACGGCATGACCCTCTACGACCTGCTGATGAATATCTATAAGGAGTATGGTTTCTCTAAGGAGGCTACTATCAATGTGGTGAAGCCCGGTAAGACCGGTGCTGATGAGATTAAGCAGATGATGGTAGATTTCCGTAGCAATCCTCCGAAGGAGTTAGGCGGTTCGAAGATTTGTCTGTGGAAGGACTATCAGACATTGGAAGCTACAAATGCTGACGGTTCAAAGGATAAGCTGAACATGCCTACAACCAGCAACGTGCTGCAGTGGTTCTGCGAGGATGGTACAAAGGTATCAGTTCGTCCTTCAGGTACAGAACCGAAGATTAAGTTCTATACTGAGGTGAAGGATGCAAGCTTCAAGGATGCCGCCGACTACGAGCGTTGCATCAAGGCTGCTGAGGATAAGATCGAAGCTATCAAGAAGAGCCTGAGTCTCTAATCATTTGAAGCAACTAAAAGAAAGAGGGTGTTCATGCGAACACCCTCTTTTGGTTATAGGATCACATCGTCTGTTAATAGAATAACATCGACAGACAGTAGGCTACGATCGTTGAAGTGATGACGGAGATGAGACCGGGCATCATGAACGAGTGGTTCAACAGGTATTTACCAATCACAGTGGTACCTGAGCGGTCGAAGTTCACCGTAGCGATATCTGAAGGATAATTCGGGATAAAGAAGTATCCATAGACTGATGGCAGTACACCGAGGAGCACAGGACCAGAGATGCCCAGAGAGTAGGCAAGAGGCAGCATGGCTACAACGACAGCTCCCTGAGAGTTGATAAGTACTGATACCAGGAAGAATACGATGGCGATGCTCCAGGGGTATTCCTTCACAATGTCTGCCAGCATAGACTGCATCTCACTCATGTAATTAGAGAAATAGGTGTCGGCGAGCCAGGCGATACCGTAGATGGCGACAACGGCCACCATACCCGACTGCCATACAGGACCTGCCACAGCCTTCTTCGGGGCTGCCTTACAGAAGATAATCATCAGTGCGGCTGCAGAGATCATCACAATCTGAATCACGAGGTTCATCTTCAAGCCTGCCATGCTTTTTTCTGTGAATCCATCGACTACAACGCCTGCTTTGGCTAATGCGGCAGCAGTGAGCTTGGTTCCATCGGCAAGTACAAGGTCTTCAGCACCCTTAACCGCCTTAATCGTGGAATAAGAGGGCAATAGATCGGGCAGGGCGGCAAACATGACGATGACTGCCAGTGCACCGAGGAAGATGAATACGGCATTCTTAGCCGACTGTGGAATCTGCTTGTCGAGAGTGGTAGCACCTGAACCGTAGATATACTCGCGCTGTGCGGGATCAGCAATCTTCTTCTGGAACTCAGGATCCTTGTCAAGGTCGAGACCACGACGATATGATGCAGCGGCAGCAGCCATCAGACCGCAAACACAGGCAGGGATGGAAACCATCAGCACACGGGGGATCGTGATGTCGAAGTGGTTTGCATTAGAGATGGTTACGAAAGCCACAACGGCTGCAGCGATAGGAGAACAGGTGATACCTACCTGAGAGGCAATAGAAGCCACACCGCAGGGACGCTCAGGACGGATACCTTTCTTCAGGGCGATGTCACAGATGATAGGCATCAGCGTGTAAACCACGTGACCCGTTCCAACAAGTACCGTTAGGAAGAAGGTGGTAAGCGGTGCCAGGAAAGTGATGCGGTCCGGATGCTTACGCAACAGCTTCTCTGCAATCTGGATCAACCAGTCCATACCACCAGAGGCCTGCATGATACCAGCACAGGTGACGGCTGCAATAATAATGTAAATTACATCGGTTGGAGGAGTTCCTGGCTTCAAACCGAATCCAAACACAAGAAGGGCCAGACCGATACCGGAAATGGCACCAAGGGCAAGGCTACCGTAACGGGAACCTACCCACAACGCTCCGAGTACAATACAGAGCTGAAGAATCATTGTAAATGTTACCATTTTAATAAATAAGTTTTTAGTTATCTTATTATTTTGCCTGCAAATATAGGAAAAATATTTGTAAATCCATACTTTTTTGGCAGAAATATTAAAAATAATTATTTCCTTTTGCCATATCGAATATTTTTAGTACCTTTGCGCCCTAAATATAAAAGTTAAAAAGTAAAAAGGTAAATCAGTAAGATATGGCTAAAAAATTTGCCGAGCATAATGGTCTGAATCTGACCCAGGTCAATAATGACATCTTGGAGATGTGGCGTGAGAAAAACGTGTTCTGGCGCTCTGTAGAAGAGCGTGAGGGCTGTCCGCAGTTTGTATTCTTCGAGGGACCTCCCTCTGCTAACGGACATCCGGGAATTCACCACGTACTGGCCCGTACTATCAAAGACACCTTCAACCGCTATAAGACGATGAAGGGCTTCCAGGTGAAGCGTAAGGCTGGTTGGGATACTCACGGACTGCCTGTGGAATTGGGCGTGGAGAAAGAACTTGGTATCACCAAGGCGGATATCGACAATAAGGCATCGGATAAGTATATCTCTACGGAGGATTATAATAAGAAGTGTCGTGAGAACGTGATGATGTTTACCCAGGAATGGCGTGACCTGACAGAAAAGATGGGTTACTTCGTGGATCTGGACAATCCTTACATCACTTATGACAATAAGTATATCGAGACACTGTGGTGGTTGCTGCAGCAGTTCTATCAGAAAGGTTTGCTTTACAAAGGCTATACTATCCAGCCGTATTCACCAGCAGCAGGTACTGGTCTGAGCTCACATGAGCTGAACCAGCCGGGTTGCTATCGTGATGTGAAAGATACCACCGTGACAGCCCTCTTCAAGGCGCTTAATCCTAAGGAAGAGTGGACGAAGTGGGGTACACCTTATTTCGTGGCCTGGACTACTACACCTTGGACACTGCCCTCAAACACTGCCCTCTGTGTCGGTCCGAAGATTGACTATGTGGCTGTGGAGACCTATAATGCCTATAACGGTGAGAAGATCACCATCATTCTGGCTGAGAGCCGCCTGAATGCTTACCTCGCACCAGAGGGAAATATTACTGACGGTGAGGAGATGCCTGAGTACAATAAGGGCGAGAAGTTTGTGCCTTATCGTATTGTGGGCCGCTATACTGGTGAAGAGCTGGTTGGTCTGAAGTATCAGCAGCTGATGCCTTGGGTAAAGCCTTCGGCAAAGCTCGATCAGAATGCCGCCGACTATGTGAAGGCCTATGCTCAGGCTCATCCTGAGAAGGTGTTCATGGGTGAGAACGGCAAAGATCAGTTTGTGGAGATGGAGAGTGAGGCTTTCCGCGTGATTCCCGGTGATTATGTGACTACAGAGGATGGTGCCGGTATCGTGCATATCGCGCCTACTTTTGGTGCTGACGATGCCAAGGTGGCTAAGGATGCCTGCATCCCCAGTCTGTTCCTTATAAATAAAAAAGGTGAAACCCGTCCGATGGTTGACCTTCAGGGTAAGTACTATCTGATGGAAGAGCTCGACGACAACTTCATCGCTAAGTGTGTCAACAAAGCGGGCTATGCTCACCACGCTGGCGATTATGTGAAAAATGCCTACGCACCTGAGTTTAATAAAAACGGTAAGTATGACGAGCAGGCTGCAGCCAAGGCTGAGGACCTGAACATCGTGATCTGTATGGAGATGAAGCAGGAGGGTACTGCTCTGAAGATAGAGAAGCATGTACACAACTATCCGCACTGCTGGCGTACAGACAAGCCCGTGCTCTATTATCCTCTGGACAGCTGGTTTATCCGCTCTACTGCCAAGAAAGACCGTATGTTCGAACTGAACAAGACCATCAACTGGCAGCCAGAGAGCACAGGTACAGGCCGTTTCGGAAACTGGCTTGAGAACCTGAACGACTGGAACCTGTCGCGTTCCCGTTTCTGGGGCACACCGCTTCCTATCTGGCGTGATGAGGATGGCAAGGAAATCTGTATCGGATCAGTAGAGGAACTCTACAACGAGATAGAGAAGTCTGTGAAGGCTGGGTTTATGAAAAGTAATCCGCTGAAGGACAACGGGTTCGTGCCTGGCGATATGTCGAAGGAGAACTACGACAAGATCGACCTGCACCGTCCATACGTTGACAATATCGTACTCGTTTCAGAGAGCGGTAAGCCTATGAAGCGTGAAACCGACCTGATTGACGTTTGGTTTGACTCTGGTTCAATGCCTTATGCACAGGTGCATTATCCGTTTGAGAACAAGGATCTGATTGACAAGGGTATTGCCTTCCCCTGCGACTTCATCAACGAGGGTGTGGATCAGACCCGTGGCTGGTTCTTCACGCTGCATGCCATCGCCACGATGATATTCGACTCTGTGGCTTTCAAGAATGTGATCTCGTCAGGACTGGTGCTCGATGCCAAGGGTAACAAGATGTCGAAGCACGTGGGTAATGTGGTGAATCCGTTCGATATGATCGAGAAGTTCGGTAGTGATGCCGTCCGTCTGTATATGATGACCAACTCAGAGCCTTGGGATAACCTGAAGTTCGATCCTGAGGGCGTGGATGAGGTACGCCGTAAGTTCTTCGGCACCTTATATAATACGTATAGCTTCTTTGCACTGTATGCCAATGTGGATGGTTTCGATCCACAGGCTGCCCAGGTGCCCTTTGCCGAGCGTCCGGAGATCGACCGTTGGATTCTCTCATGCCTGAATACACTGATTAAGGGTGTGGAGGCAGAACTCGACGGCTATGATCCCACGAGAGCTGGCCGACTCATCGATGCTTTTGTCAATGATGACCTGTCGAACTGGTACGTTCGTCTGAATCGTAAACGTTTCTGGGGTAAGGAGATGAGTGCCGACAAGCTGAGTGCTTATCAGACCCTCTATACCTGTCTGATGACTGTTGCCAAGTTGCTGGCACCGTTTGCACCGTTCTATGCCGATCAGTTGTATAAGGATCTGGGTGGTGAACTCGATTCTGTACATCTGGATAAGTTCCCTGTGGCTGACGATGCTCAGATTGATCAGGATCTCGAGGCCCGTATGCAGATGGCCCAGAAAATTACTTCAATGGTATTGGCTCTGCGTCGAAAGGTGAACATCAAGGTACGTCAGCCGCTGCAGGCTATCATGATTCCTGCAGTCGATGCTGAGCAGAAGGCTCATATCGAGGCTGTAAAGCAGCTGATCATGAACGAGGTAAACGTGAAGGAACTTCGTTTTGTGGAGGGCGCTGGTGTCCTCGTGAAGAAGGTAAAGTGTAACTTCCGTACGATGGGTAAGAAGTTCGGTAAACTCATGAAGGGTGTGGCTGCTGCCATGGATCAGCTTTCACAAGAGCAGATTGCCGAACTTGAACAGCAGGGAAGCATCGGTATCGAGGTTGAGGGTCAGTCGCTGACTGTTGAGGCAGCAGATGTAGATATCATCAGCGAGGATATTCCTGGTTGGCTGGTAGCTAATGAGGGCAACCTGACTGTAGCGCTTGAGGTGGAACTCACCGAAGAGTTGAAGAACGAGGGAATGGCTCGTGAGCTGATCAACCGCATCCAGAACATCCGTAAGGAGAGTGGACTTGAGATTACCGACCGCATCGCTGTGGTATTGGCACCGAATGCAGAGGTGGAGAAGTCTGTTGAGAGCTTCGGTGAGTATATCAAGACACAGGTTCTGGCTGACAGCATCGCTATCCAACCAAATGATGGTCAGGAGGTTGACTTCGATGACTTCAAGTTGAACATTAAAGTAACTAAACAATAAAAAATCAATAACAATAACTTAACAATTATGGCAGAAAAGACACGCTACACTGATGAAGAACTCGAGGAGTTCCGTCAGATTATCAACGAGAAACTGGCTTTGGCTAAACGCGATTATGATGAGATGATGCGCGTGCTGACTAATCAGGATTCTAATGACGTTGACGACACATCGCCTACGTATAAGGCTTTGGAAGAGGGTAGTGCTACCCAGACAAAGGAAGAGCTGATTTCGATGGCAGCCCGCCAGCAGAAGTTCATCCAAGGTCTGAAGGCTGCGCTTGTACGTATTGAGAATAAGACCTATGGCATCGACCGCATCACAGGAAAGCTGATTCCTAAGGAGCGTCTGCGTGCCGTTCCTCACGCCACGTTGAGCGTAGAATCGAAGATGAACCAGAGCAAACGGTGAATACTTCTGGACGCTCTCTGATTACCAAAGGCAGAATGGCAATCATCTTGGTGGTTACCATTTTGCTGATAGACCAGGCCATCAAGATCTGGGTGAAGACGTCGATGATGCTCCATGAGAGTATCCATGTGTTCGATTGGTTCTACATCACCTTCATCGAAAACATGGGCATGGCCTTTGGTATGCAGTTGGGTAGTAAGCTCATCCTATCGCTGTTCCGTGTTGTAGCCATCGCCGTTCTATGCTATTACTTCTGGAAGCAGGTGAAAAAGAATGCCCGTACAGGTTATATCGTCTGTCTGTCGTTGGTGGTTGGCGGAGCTTTAGGTAATCTGATTGATTGCCTGTTCTATGGTCTGATCTTCGCGGAGTCTTCTCCCTATTATGTCTCCTATATCGTACCTTTCGGTACGGGTTATGCCCCATTCTTGATGGGGAAAGTTGTGGATATGTTCTATCTCCCGCTGATTGAAACAGATTGGCCCACATGGATGCCATTTGTTGGCGGGGAGCATTTTGTATTCTTCAGTCCGGTGTTCAACTTTGCAGATGCCAGCATCAGCGTAAGTGTGGTGTGGATGCTGCTGTTTTATCGCCGGGAGATCAGTGCGATAGGTCATGAAGAGGAGTAGGCGCTATCTCATCATACCGATGGCTTTGTTGCTGCTTGTAGCCTGCAAACCCGAGGTGCCCAGTCAGATTATCCAACCTGATGAGATGGAGGATGTGCTCTACGACTACTATCTGGCAGAGGGAATGTCGTTCCCGACGGCTGATGAGAGTAAAGATTATAATCAGGAGTACTATCAGAGACTGGCCCTGGATAAATATGGTTATACGCAGGCAGACTTTGACTCGTCGATGGTATGGTACTACAACCACATCGAAGACCTTTTCAGGATCTACGAGCGCGTGCAGCACCGTCTGGGTGAGGATGCCTTGGCACAAGGAACGTCTGTTCGTGAACTGCAGCAGTATATCAAGACCTATTCTCAGAACAGCGATACAACGGATGTGTGGGAAGGAAAACGTTATCTGATACTGTATCCTCAGGCCCCCTTCCATATTTATCAGTTCGGGATGAAAGCTGACAGCTCCTATCATGCTGGCGACAGTTTCCTCTTCAGTTATGGCAGCAAATTCCTGATGCAGAGTGGCTCACGTAATGCAGTGGTGTTCATGTCGCTGACCTATGCTAATGACAGTGTCGTGACCCGTAATTACGCTGTACCTCCCTCGGGTATGGGTACCATCCGCTTTAACGACGTGGAGTATCCTCTCAAGGAAATGCGTGGCTACATCATCATGAACCGTCGCGGCTCTGAGAATGCGGACAATGAAGTGTGTATGCTCTTACTGGACCGTATTCAGCTGTTACGTATCCGCAAGAAAAAATTATAAAATTGTAAACTAAAAACCGATATGAAACTACGATTGTCAATCATGAACTTCTTGGAGTTCGCTGTGTGGGGTGCCTATCTCACATGTATGAGCAATTACCTTGGTAAAGCTGATATGGGTAATCTGGTACCCTGGTTCTATGCTATTCAAGGCATCGTTTCGATCTTTATGCCTACGCTGATGGGTATTGTGGCTGATAAATACATCCAGCCTCAGCGCTTGTTGGGACTCTGTCATCTGGTGGCTGGCGCTTTGATGATTGGCTGTTGGTGGCTTGGCTATTCTGCAGAGATGGCTTCTGTGAATCCAGATAAAACGTTATTCATCACCATTTATACGCTGAGTGTCGCATTTTATATGCCTACCATTGCACTGTCGAATACAGTGGCATTTACCATTCTGAAAAATAACGGGATGGATACGGTGAAAGATTTCCCGCCCATCCGTGTATTGGGTACTGTTGGCTTTATCGCTACCATGTGGTTTGTCAACTGCGCCTATATTGATGAAAGTGGTTTTGGCTTTACACTGGCTGAGAACTTACAAAAGTTCCAGTACACCTATATGCAGTTCCTGGTATCTGGTATTCTGGGCATCGTACTTTTGCTCTATTGCTTTACTTTGCCGGAATGCAAGTTGAAGAAGAAGGAAGGTAAGGTGTCGTTGGTGGAGAGTTTCGGACTTAATGCTTTCAAGCTTTTCAAGCGTCGCCAAATGGCCTTATTCTTCATCTTCTCAGCATTGCTGGGTATGTGTCTGCAGGTGACCAACGGTTTTGCAGGTCCTTTCCTGACCAGTTTCAAAGGTACCCCGGAGTTTGCCGACACCTTTGCCGCCAATAATGCTACGATGCTGACTTCTATCTCGCAGATCAGTGAGGCGTTGTGTATCTTGATGATTCCCTTCTTCCTGAAGCGTTTTGGTATCAAGGTGGTGATGTTGATGTCGCTTTTTGCCTGGGTCTTCCGTTTTGGCTTCTTCGGTATCGGCGATCCCGCTATGCCAGGTGTCATTTTCTTCATCCTTTCATGTATCGTCTATGGTGTTGCCTTTGACTTCTTCAATGTGTCGGGAGGTATCTTTGTTGATCAGGAATGTGATCCCAGCATCAAAGCTTCGGCTCAAGGCTTATTCATGATGATGACAAACGGAGTAGGCGCTACGATTGGTACACTTGCTGCTGGAGAAATCGTCAATACCCTCTGTTCATGGGAGGTGATCATTGTAAATGACCAAGTGCAGAGGTTCCTTGTTGGCGACTGGACCACGTGCTGGTTTATCTTCGCTGCCTTTGCCCTGGTGGTAGGCATAACGTTTGCCCTGGTGTTCCATCCCGAGAAGAAATAAACATGTTGATGCGAAAATGAAAGAAACAAGATATTTCTTTGTGCCAGATGCTGCTCATCAGCAGGAACTACCCCAGGATGAGGCCATGCATGCGATGCGTGTACTCAGACTGAAGGGAGGCGACGAACTCTACCTGATGGATGGTGCAGGCTGTTTCTATCGGGCTCAGGTGACGATTGCAGCCACCCGTAACTGTTACTATGAGATTCTTGAGACGTTGCCGCAGGCGCCTCAATGGCAGGGGCATCTCCATTTGGCTATTGCTCCCACAAAGATGCTTGACCGCATTGAATGGATGCTGGAAAAAGCTACCGAGGTAGGTGTTGATGAGGTGTCATTCCTCAATTGCGCCTTCTCCGAGCGTAGGCTGCTGAAATTGCCGCGTCTTGAGAAGATTGTGGTCTCTGCTGTCAAACAGAGCCGCAAGGCCTGGAAACCTCAGCTGAATGAGATGACATCCTTCAAAAAGTTCATTGCTGCCCATACGGACGGGCCTCGCTATATCGCCCATTGTTATGATGAGGTACCTCGTGTGAATCTCTTCGATCAACTGAGACAGCAGGAGAGTGACGATGCACTGGTGTTGATTGGTCCTGAGGGTGACTTCTCTATCGAGGAGGTGCGTCAGGCTGTCGATGCAGGTTTTGTTTCTGTAGATCTCGGACGCAGTCGTTTGCGTACGGAGACAGCAGGTCTGGCTGCAGTGATGATGATGCAACTGGCGAAACAGTGACATTTAACAAGAAAGATTAAACATTAAAATATAAGATAATATGACTGACGAGAAGATTATGGCCACGATCAAGCCTGATGGCGAGTACTGGCAACCTGAGATTGAAACCATGCCCAGAGAGCAGCTCGAAGCGCTGCAGGTAAAGAAACTCAAGGCGAGTATCAATGTCGCTTTGAAATCACCTTTCTACAAGAAACGTTTGGGCGACCTCGGCATCACTGCCGATTCTATCAATTCGTTGGCTGATCTCCGTAAGATCCCTTTCACCACAAAGCAGGATCTGCGCGACAACTATCCCTACGGTCTGGTAGGTAGAAGCCTTGACGATGCTGTGCGTATTCACTCTACCAGTGGCACCACGGGTAATCCCTGTGTCGTTGTCTATTCCGAACACGACATCTGTTCATGGGCTAATATGATTGCCCGCAACCTCTATATGGTAGGTTGCCGCAAGAGTGATGTGTTCCAGAATTCCAGCGGCTATGGTATGTTCACCGGCGGTCTGGGCTTCCAGTATGGTGCCGAGTGGCTGGGTGCAATGACTGTCCCTGCCGCAGCCGGTAACTCCAAGCGTCAGATCAAGTTCATCAAAGACTTCGGTACGACAGCCCTCCATGCCATTCCCTCATACGCCATCCGTCTGGCAGAGGTATTCAAGGAAGAAGGTATTGATCCTAAGAGCACACAGCTCCGTACCCTCTGTATCGGCGCCGAGCCCCATACAGAGGAGCAGCGTCGCCGCATCGAGCGTATGCTGGGTGTCAAGGCCTATAACTCCTTCGGTATGACGGAGATGAACGGTCCTGGTGTAGCCTTCGAGTGCAAGTATCAGGATGGTATGCACCTCTGGGAAGACAACTACATCGTGGAGATTGTTGATCCCGACACATTGGAGCCAGTGCCCGACGGTGAGATGGGCGAGATGGTTCTCACCACACTCGATCGTGATATGATGCCAATATTGAGGTATCGCACGCGCGACCTCACTCGTATTATCCCCGGTGCATGTAAGTGTGGACGTACCCATCGCCGTATAGATCGTATCAAGGGTCGTACCGACGATATGTTCATCATCAAGGGTGTGAATGTATTCCCGATGCAGGTCGAGAAAATTCTTGTGCAGTATCCCGGTTTGGGTAGCAACTACCTCATCACCCTCGAGACTATCAACGACAACGATGTGATGACTGTAGAGGTAGAGCTTGAAGGATTGGAGACCGATATCTATCCCGATCTGCAGAAGATGATGAAGGACATCCAGCGTGCTTTAAAGGATGAAATTCTGCTCACACCTCAGGTGAAACTTGTCAAGAAGGGCAGTCTGCCTGTATCAGAAGGTAAGGCCGTACGTGTGAAAGACCTTAGACCCTCACGCGGATGAGACATCTTGCCCTGTTCCTCTGTATGGCTCTCAGCCTGTCGGCATCTGCTGGAGATGGTATCACATTGCGTGATGTTTTCCGTCAGATGCCTGACTCGCTGATGCCTACGCTTACACAGAATAACCGCCTTGACTTCCTCGATTTCCTCGATGCCGGAATGAAAGCTGAGGTGAAGAACCGTTTGGGAGGTATAAGTGTGATGACGGCCCTTACAGCCGACAGTCTCTCCCTGCAGGTTAGTCCTGCACTTCGTGTCGATATGCTTCTGCTCCCGTTAGCAGAACCAATAGACTCTATGAATCAAGTTGTTGTAGTAGGAGAGACCTTTCTGGCTGATTCGGTGTATGGAGAGACTGCTGTCCGCTATTTCAGCACGGACTGGAAGCTCATTCCCACGCCGCCGTTGAGTGAAATCCAGCAAAAGCGGATAGATGGATTAAAGTTGCAAACGATTCTTAAATGGGACAATGATGTTTTAAATAAAGTTAATAATACTAACTAGTACGATAACAAATGTGCATTATTAGGAATTATTTCCTAAATTTGCAATGTGTTTTTCATGGTATTAGATTATTAAGGTTAATTAATGAATCTTATTTATCGCGAGATAAGTATCTTTCAGACTCCATGCGCAATACAAGAGATTTTTTGTAATGCGAATGGTTTAAAAAAAGGGAGCCTGAGAAGGTTCCCTTTTTCTATTATTCTTGTTTCTGAGGTGTTACTTTCATAAAGATCGGATAGTGGTCGGAGTAGCTCAGTTCTTTTTTGTAATAGGTAAGTCCTTGTAGTGCAGGGTCATGGAAGATGTAGTCTATACGTACCTGCTTGTTACCTCTGAAGGTGTTCATCCAACCGCTACCACATTCCTTGAATCCGTCAATCTTATCGCCCAGCATGGTGTTATAAACGTAAGAGTAGGGCACATCATTGAAGTCACCGCATACGATGACGGGTACTTCCGACTCTCGCATGTCCATGGCGAGCATGTTGGCCTGACCAGAACGGGCAATCATTCCCACAGCATAGTTTCCATAGAGGGCTTCCAAAAGGGCGTTGCTATGGATGTCGGCACCACGTATTTTACTTTTTGCTGCTCTGTGAAGTGTGCCGTTGATGCCTGTGGTTTCCAGATGGGCATTATATACGCGATAAGTATTATTATTAATAGTAATTTCTGCCCACATGGCGCTGTTGTTAGTCATCTCGAAGGGGATGTTTTTCGAAGCCTTGATGGGATAACGGCTGTAGATGATCATATCGTCATTGCCACGAACGAAATGCGGGAAATACTCTTTGTAAGAATCGGAGTTCTTCTTATCACCGGCAAAGTCATTATACTCCTGGAAGCAGACGATATCCACCTTCTGGCGCTTCATTTCTGCGAGAATATCCTGAGCCATAAAGCCTGAAGTCTCACGGCCAAACATGGCGACATTGTAAGAGGCAATCTTAAAGCCAGACTTTTTCTCTGCTGTCTCATCGAGTGAATTGAACTTATAAATCGTGTTCACATAGGGGATGCAGCAAAGCAGGGTGATAAGCGGCATGAGCATCCAGTGGAAGCGGCGCAGTAAGAGCCAATAAATGAGGAAGAAGGCATTGCCTGCTATCAGTAATGGTAAGGCATAGACCAGCATAGCGCGTGCCGTGTTGCCTGCAGGCTGGACATCACCACCAAAGAGCCCAATGATTGTAAATACCATCAGCAGAAAGGTGGCAATAAGCATCATGAACGAGAAATATTTCTGAACTGCAAGTTTTCCCATAAGAATGAAGTTTTTAAGTATGGTAAGTGGCTATATTTTAATCATCAAGATACTTCTTGACCATCTCAATCAGGTTCTCTACCTTGAAAGGCTTGGCCATAAAGTCGTCGCAACCTGCTGCCTTGGCATCTCGGATATTTTCCTCGAATGCATAAGCACTGAGAGCGACAACGGGGGTTTCGGTAGATACCTCCTTAATGATACGAGTGGCGTCAAGACCGTTCATTTCCGGCATGCGGATATCCATCAGGATCATATCGGGATGCTCGTCTTCGTTCATCATTACTGCCTCGATACCATTATGCGCACGAAGGAGCTTGTAACGCTTCTGAAGCACGATCTTTACCAGCTCGTAGTTGCTGTCCTCATCCTCTGCCACGAGAATCTTCTTCATATTCATTTCGTCGGAACGGCTGCTCACGCGGATGGTACGTACGTTCTGTGTGGTAGTGGACTTACGTTGATCCTTTCCGCCGATACTTCCTTCGAACGGCATGACAAAACGGAAGGTTGAACCCTTGCCCTCCTCAGACTCTACAGTAATCTTACCACCCAGTTTTTCGACGATAATCTTACAAAGGGGCAGACCGAGGCCATAACCGTTCTTGGTGGTTTCTGCATCGCGTGAGACATAGGTCTCGAAAATACGTTCAAGATCTTCTTTGGCAATACCTGACCCAGTGTCCTTGACGAAGAATTGAATCTTGCCGCCTTCATCGAGAATCTGATAACCGTAGGTGATGCTACCCATAGGGGTGTGCTTCAGAGCATTGCTAATCAGATTGGAGAATACCTGTGTCAGACGATTGGCGTCTGTATTGAAGGTAACACTCATCAAGGGCTTCTTCCATACCAGCTGCACAGAATCGGGGCAACGGAACTTAAAGAGGTTCTTGATGCTTGAACAGAGTTCGTTAAGGTCGGTTGGGGTCTTCTTCATCACGATTTCTCCAGACTCAACTCGTGAGAGGTCAAGGATTTCGTTGACAAGACTCGACAGACGGCTGTTGTTGCTCTCGATAATCTCGTAGAATTTCATACGGTCTTCTTGCGAGTCAGTTTCAACAAGTACGCGTGAGAAACCTTCAATGGCATTCAGTGGAGTACGGATCTCATGGCTCATGTTTGCAAGGAAAAGGGACTTCATCTTACTGGCCTTTTCTGCCTTCTGAGCCTTCTCCTCGTATTCCTTCAGTTTCTTGTTGGCAATAGCAAGCTGCTCGTTTGCAAGTATCAACTTGCGATTCACGTCAGCGTACTTCTGCAACAATATGTCTTTCTCATTTTTCTCCATGAGTGCCATTCAAATAAAACAATTTGGTTGCAAAAGTACCACTTTTATTTCAATTAACAAAATAAAATAGGATTTTTTTTAACTTCTACGTGCTTTTTCCCATGCACCACTGTTGCTATGACTCTTCAGATATGCCATTCCACGGAACACATTGAGGTTCATAAAGACAAAGTAATAGGCTGTGTAGAGCAGCTTGTTACGATGTCCTGAACGACTGATCAGCCATCCGCATAACGCCATCAGGTAGAAGAGACCCTGTAGCAGGAGTATCACCGTGAAGAAAGTGCCTGCACCGAGGAGGACCAATGAGATGTTGGCAAGCAGGAGGATAACCATTGCCACGGGGGTGATACTCCAACGGAGTACTCGGTGGCTGATATACTGGAAGGCTACCAGAGGCTGACGGAAGGGGTTGAGCATGCTACGTAACCACCAGATACTCTGAAGTCCGCCTGCCGCGATGCGACGCTTGCGTTTGGACTCTTCGGCGAGGTCGGCAGAACCATATTCCTGTGCATAGGCGTCAGGGGTGTAGGCGATACGCTTGCCGTCGTTGACAATGAGCATCGACATCATGAAATCGTCGAGAAGGGCCTCGTTGGGTACTTCGCGAACCAAGGTAGGATCAATAGCATAGAGTTCACCGGCAGCACCCATAGCAGAATAGAGCTCGCTGTCCCAACGTTTCAGGGTGCTCTCATAGCGCCAATAGATACCTTCGCCCTCTGCAGCTACTTCGCCCTCTTTTTTAGCGACGACCCGCTTCTCACCAGAGACACAGCCGACGGTGGGATCCATAAACAGACGGGCAATCTCTCGGAGGGCGCCAGGATTAATCATTGTGTTGGCATCGGTGAAGGCCACATAACGGGTCTTCAGTTCCTGAAGTCCGTGTTTCAAGGCTGCGGTCTTGCCGCGACGCTCAGGACTGAACACCACATCTACCTCAGGGTAGGCGGATAGCAACTCGTTGGTTCGGTCGTTACTACCGTCGGTGACCCACATGATGCGGAACTTGTCTTTGGGATAGTCGAGTGCCAGCGTGTTTTCCATCTTCTCTGCCACAACATCCTCTTCGTTGTAAGCACAAATCAGGAGGGTCATCGTGGGGAGTTCATCGTCAGAGGGGAGAACGGCCTCCTGTGGTTTTCCACAGAAGAGCCGTTTTACCCAGATGATGATGTAGAGTAATATCCCATAACCGATATAGGTGTAGAATACGATGAAAAGACATACCCAGAATAGGATCTTCAAAGCCAGCATAGTGTTAATTGTTTTTGAGAGTCTTATTTCGTTTCTATTTCTTCCTGCATGTCTATGAACTGCCTGTCGGCATCATAGAACTCATATTGCAGGAAAGCCAGTTTTTGAGAGGGTATCACATGGACACCAAGTCCATATTTCATTTGCCATTGGACCTTCATACTGAAGACACCCTTGTTGATGTAGGCTGCCACGTAGGGATGTACGTGGAGGTAGAATTTGCGGATTCCGATCTTATTGACCAGGTTGTCAATTTTATTCTCCAACGTGTCGGTAAAGAGGAGACTCGATTTAATAGTGCCTTTACCAAAGCAGGTAGGACACACCTCTTCTACATTCACACTCATAGCGGGACGCACGCGCTGACGTGTTATCTGCATCAGACCGAACTTCGAGAGGGGCAGGATATTATGCTTGGCTCTATCTTTCTGCATGTTCTTGCACATGCGTTCATAGAGCAGTTGACGATCCTCTGGCAGTTTCATGTCGATGAAGTCAACGATAATGATGCCGCCCATATCCCTTAGACGCAACTGACGAGCCAACTCATCGGCGGCTCCCAGATTGGTTTCAAGGGCATTAGTCTCCTGATTGTTCTCCTTCTTAATACGTGTTCCGCTGTTCACATCCACCACATGCATTGCCTCAGTATGTTCGATGATGAGGTAGGCGCCGTGTTTGTAATTAACAGTCTTTCCAAAGCCTGACTTCAGTTGTTTGGTAACACCGAAGTTATCAAAGATAGGCACAGAACCATTATACAACTTGACTATCTCCTTTTTCTCTGGAGCAATGAGCCCCAGGTAGTTCCTGATTTCGTCGTAGATACCGCTGTCGTTGACATGAATACCGTCGTAAGAGGGATTGAACAGATCACGAAGCAGTGCGACAGCCCGACTTTCCTCCTCAAAACATAACTGTGGGCGTTCGGTTGTTTTCTGTACTTTCGTGATGGTGTCCTCCCAGCGTTTCAGCAGGATCTTCAACTCTGCATCGAGTTCGGCTGCCTTTTTGCCTTCTGCCACCGTACGGACGATGACACCGAAGTTCTTGGGCTTGATGCTTTGGATGAGCTGTTTCAATCGGCTACGCTCCTCGCCACGTTTGATCTTTGTTGAGACAGAGACACTGTTTTCAAATGGGATCAGTACCAGATAGCGTCCGGCGAAGCTCAGTTCGCATGTCAGTCTCGGACCTTTGGTGTTGATAGGCTCCTTTGTGATCTGCACCAGTATTTCCTGTCCCACTTTCAGGGTGTTGGCGATACTGCCGTCCTTTGCCAGGTCGGGTTGGATGTGAGCTTTCTGAATAGGGTAGAGCTTCTTACGGTCGCTAACCACCTGTTTCAGATACTTTTCGTAGGAGTTGAATTGATTTCCCAGGTCAAGATAATGCAGGAAGGCCACGCGCTCGGCACCGACATCGACAAAGCAGGCATTGAGGCCCGGCATCAGCTTTTTCACCTTTGCCACATAGATGTTTCCCACCGAGAAGGACACCGAACGCTGCTCCTGCTGGTACTCTACCAGCTCTTTATCTTCGAGCAGGGCAATCGAGATGTCTTTCGGCTGAACATCAATGATTACTTCACTTGTCATTTTGCTTCTTGCTTTTTCTTGAGGGTTCTCTTTTTAATTCAAAAGGGTGTGCCGCTATCCGCAAAGGGATTAGCATGCACACTCCTTTCATTCTTTTCTCATGTCACTTCAAGCTTACTTGCTCTTATGACGATTCTTGCGCAGTCTCTTCTTACGCTTGTGTGTAGCCATCTTGTGGCCCTTCTTTTTCTTTCCGTTTGGCATAATTCTAGAATTTATTTAAGTTGTTAATCACTTCATCTTCTCAATAAAGCTCTTTGAGGGCTTGAATGTAGGATAATCATGGGCGTCGATTACGATCGTCGTATTCTTAGAGATGTTGCGTGCAGTCTTCTGAGCACGACGTTTCACAACAAAGGTGCCAAATCCACGGAGATAAACATTCTCCTTGTTCTCAGCGAGGCTCACACGAATCTCTTCCATAAAAGCTTCAACAGTAGCAGCCACGTCTTTTTTGGCAACACCTGTCTCCTCAGCAATTTTGTTGATGATTTCTGCCTTGGTCATTTCTTTTCTATTCTATATATTAATAATGTGAAAATCTTGTTCTTTCTTGATTTCGGACTGCAAAGGTACTAATTTTCAGTAGATTACCGAAATATTTCCCGATTTTTTTTCAAAAATAAGGCAAAAATTGCAGTTCTTGGGGTGCTTTTTGTACCTTTTGCTTAGAAATTCTTGATTATCAGGGTGGAATTTGTACCGCCAAACCCGAAAGAGTTGCTGAGGAACAGATCGAAATGCTGTTCCTTTTTTTCTGGAAGCACATTGATGACGGCAGTCTCCTCATCGGGTGTCTCGAAGTTCAGGTTACCAGCCATGAAGTCGTGCTTCATCATCAGAATTGAGTAGATGACCTCACTGGCACCTGCCATCCACATCTCGTGACCCGTCAGACTCTTTGTCGAACTCACTGGCACCTGATAGTCACCAAAGACCTTTGCTATCACCTGTGCTTCGCGCTGGTCACCAATCAGAGAACTTGTGGCGTGGGCATTTACATAGCCGATATCCTGAGGACTAACTTCTGCGTTCTTCAGTGCGTTCAGCATACTTTTAGCAGGTCCTTCGATATTGGGTGTTGAGATATGGTCGCCATTGCCTGAGAATCCCCATCCCAATACTTCTGCGATGATGGAAGCCCCACGCTTAACGGCGTGCTCATAACTTTCTAAAATCAATGTGGCACCACCACCGCTGGGCACCAAACCATCTCTGTCTTTGTCGAAGGGGCGACTGGCTTTCTCCGGAGCATCTTCTCGAATAGAGAAGGACTGCAGTCCGTCGAACGACACCACGCCTAAGTGATTGGTCTCTTCTGCACCGCCGCAGATGATGCAGTCTTGCAGACCATTGGCAATCAGAGTGGCTGCCATGCCAATACTCTGGGAACCAGAAGAACAGGCAGCCGAGATAGTCTGGTTGATACCCTTCAACTTGAAGATACAAGCCAGATTCATGGAGATGGTGGAGTTCAGACACTGGAAGAGGGAACCACTGCCACAAGCCAGACTTGTGTGCATCTGATGGAACTTATCTACAGTCTTGCTACTGGCCTCTACGGCAGAGTCGTTGCCATAGACGATACCAACCTCGTGCTGTTCGAGATAATCCATATCGATGCCAGCCTGTTTCAATGCCTGTAGGGTAGCCATATAGGCATACTGACACTCTTCGTGCATATAACTCCTTGTATTTCTAGGGAGCAGGGTTTTCAGGTCTGCCTTCGGTACATTTCCCACCAGTCCGGAACGGAAGCCTGCTTCCTTACGAATGGGATCAAGGATAATACCACTCTTTCCCACATACAGGGAGTCCCTGACTTCGTCGAGGCTGGTACCAATACACGACCAGATGCCCATGCCTGTAATCACAACTCTATTCATTCGATATATCGTCTGTTTTCTCAATTTGGCTGCGAAATTACAAATAAAATATGAGATATGTATTAGATTTCGTCTTTTTTTTGTATTTTTGCACAAAATCTGAAATTAACTCAAAAATATGGCAACAGTTGACGATAAGAAAGTGATTTTCTCGATGGTCGGAGTGAGCAAGACCATCCAGCAGAACCAGAAGCAAGTGCTTAAGAACATCTACCTCAGTTTCTTCTATGGTGCAAAGATTGGTATCATTGGTCTGAATGGTGCCGGTAAGTCCACGCTGATGAAGATTATTGCAGGCCTAGATCAGCAGTATCAGGGCAATGTGGTCTGGAGTCCTGGTTACTCGGTGGGTTATCTGCCTCAGGATCCGCCTCTCGATGAGACAAAAACCGTGAAGGAGAATGTGATGGAGGGTGTGCAGCACGTTTATGATGCACTTGCAGAATATGATGAGATCAACGTGAAGTTCGGACTCCCAGAGTATTACGAGGATGCCGATAAGATGGATAAGCTGATGCAGCGCCAGGCAGAGTTGCAGGATATCATCGATTCGACAGATGCCTGGAATATGGACTCTAAGTTGGATCGTGCAATGGCTGCATTGAACTGTCCTCCTGGCGATTGGAGTGTGACAACACTCTCTGGAGGTGAACGTCGTCGTGTGGCCCTGTGCCGTCTGTTACTTCAGAAACCTGATGTGCTTTTGCTTGATGAGCCGACCAACCACCTTGATGCCGAATCGATTGACTGGTTGGAACAGCATCTTCAGCAGTATGAGGGAACTGTGATTGCCGTGACGCACGACCGCTATTTCCTCGATGATGTGGCAGAGTGGATTCTCGAACTGGATCGTGGTGAGGGCATCCCTTGGAAGGGCAACTATTCTTCCTGGCTTGAACAGAAGTCACAGCGTCTGGCACAAGAGGAGAAATCGGCTTCAAAGCGTCGTAAGACTCTTGAGCGTGAGTTGGAGTGGGTGCGTATGGCCCCTAAAGCTCGCCACGCTAAAGGAAAGGCCCGTCTTAACTCATATGATAAGATGCTGAACGAGGAACAGAAGGAGCGTGAGGAGAAACTGGAGATTTTCATTCCGAATGGTCCGCGCTTGGGTAATAAGGTCATCGTTGCCGAACATGTTGCCAAATCGTTCCCAGAGAAACAACTCTTCAATGATCTCAACTTTATCCTCCCACCAAATGGTATTGTAGGTGTGATTGGTCCTAATGGAGCAGGAAAGACTACACTCTTCAGACTCATCATGGGGCTTGATACCCCTGATACAGGAACTTTTGATGTGGGTGAGACGGTGAAACTTTCGTATGTGGATCAACAACATAAGGATATCGATCCGGAAAAGAGTGTCTATCAGGTGGTGAGTGGAGGCAATGAGACCATCCGCATGGGTGGAAAGGATGTAAATGTACGAGCTTACCTCTCACGCTTTAACTTCAGCGGGGCTGATCAGGAGAAGAAATGTGGGGTGCTCTCAGGTGGTGAACGTAACCGTCTGCATCTGGCGATAGCATTGAAGCAGGAGGGTAATGTTCTACTTTTGGATGAGCCTACTAACGATATAGATGTCAATACGTTACGTGCACTTGAGGAAGGCTTAGAAGCCTTTGCGGGATGTGCTGTCATCATTAGTCACGATCGTTGGTTCCTGGATAGAATCTGTACCCATATCTTAGCTTTTGAGGGCGAAGGAAATGTGTTCTACTTCGAAGGCAACTATTCCGAATACGAGGCAAATAAAGCTCAGCGTCTCGGACTGGATGAACCTAAGCGTGCCCGTTATCGTAAGCTCATGGAAGAGTAAATACCAATTACCGACACAGCATCTGATAGGGGCACGTGCTACAACGATCGTGATCCTCTGTTGGTGAGAAAGCGAGGTCTTGACTGAAGATCTCGCTCATCTTTTCTGTCAACAGCTGCATAAATTCATTAGATATCGTGGCAATGTCTCTCACTGGATCCTTACCCAACTTCAGTGTGGGATCATATTGCTCGGATCCTGCATGCTGGATGAACAACAGGGCGGGGGAGACTGGCAGATTAGTCTGCTGACGTACAATATGACTGTAGAGGAAGGCCTGCAGGTAGTAGTCACTATGATCCTTCACGTTGGCAGGATCAAAGATTGCTGCAACATCCGGCAGATCCTTCTGTTTCTTGGCTCCTGTCTTATAATCAACGACGCGTACGACATCTTCGCCTGTCTCTGGGTCGGTGATGCAGTCTAAACGGTCTATGTAACCTCTGATAATTGTCCAGTCCAAAGGCATTTTTACTGGCTTCTCTAAGCCTAAGATGCTGAAAGGCGCTAACTTCCTATCCGCCTCTAAGAGCTGACGGATGTATTTGATGATTACCTCCCTGTTGATGAGTTGCAAGCCGTCAAGGGCTGGTATCTTGCGGTTTGGATCAGTGATCTTGAACAGCTCTGTCATAAAGGCTTCATCCACCTTCTGCTCTATCTCCACTTCACTCTTCAACAGATCATTGATTGCTAAAGCTGTGATGTGATTACCCGTCAGTGTCTTCAGCTGTTCATAGAGGTTTTGTGCCGCCTTGTGGAAGATGTTGCCGAAGATACGGTTGTCGATAAGATCCTCATCGTTATCATCCGGTTCGATCAGGTTGCCAACGTAGTGATAGAAGAAACGCAACTGGCAACGCAGATACGTGCTGATAGCTGTTGGACTGATACCACCTTTCTCTGTAGAGAAGCGATCCTTCATGACTTCCATCACCTTATCGGTTTTGAGGATAGCCAGAGAACGTCTGGGAGCTGTCAACTGTCCTGCCTGAAGTGTCTGGTAATGGATAGGTTTCTCCCGTTCCACCATCTGCTGGAGCATGAAACGAGACATCTCACCTGTCTGTCCATCGTTGGTGGCGTTATTATATACCAATGCCACATCTTTTGCCCTTTGCAGCAGGCGATGGAAATAATGTTCGTAGATAGCCACCTTATGATCTACCGTTGTCAGACCGTAAGCTTTTCGGATGCTATAGGGAATAAACGAGGTATCGCTCACCCCCCGAGGCATGTTCCCTTCATTGCAGGAGAGCATCAGCACATGATCGAAATCGAGGTTTCTCGTCTCAAGCACACCCATGATCTGAATACCTTCTGCTGGTTCGCCGTGAAAGGGTATCGTGGTGGATTGTATTACTTGGGTCACCAATCTCTGAAGGGTGATGATGTCCACCTTCAGCGCACCACTATCTACCAGGTCTGTCAAACGATTTAAGACGGTATACACTCTGAACAGGCTCTCGGTAGCCAACTGGTCCTTAGGACTGGGATCTTTTGCCACATGACGGATAATCCTTAACAAGGCGTGCAGCAGTTCGCTGTTGTCGGTATAGTGGGTATTGGCATAGTCTTCAGGCATCATCTTGGCATATGGATGACGATTCATCAGTTCGAGCCAATGGCGTCTGAAAGCGTTAGTTTTCAGTGAGAAACCGTTGATCTGCAGATTAAAGAACTGGCTCACGAGTGTGGCGGCTGCTGTCTGACTCAGAGGATAACCGGTGGTGACGTTTACCTTCTCCACTTCTTTTGGCAGACAGTGGATCACCGTCTGCAGCAGTTTTTCGTCGCAGAGCACAATAGCAGTTTTCCGTCCTGCAGCAATGCGTTCTGGGGTGAGCCACTGACTCACGTAGCGTGCCTGGATATTTTCAGTAGGTGCAGAGATATAAGTCAGTGTTTCTGGGGGCAGTTCTTCTGTATCCTGATAGAAAATGGCCTTGCCTGCTTGTTCCAGTCGTCTGAAGAGTGTCTTTTCCACTTCCTGCAGATGATTAAAGCCCACAAAGGCATAGGTGTCGTAACGGAAGTCGATGTCAGGAGTCTCCACCACCTGACGATAGAGAGCCCCCTCATAACAGAGATTCTGACTGGCCAGTCGTTCGTTGAAAAGATGATAGATGTTGCCGATACGACTCCATAGTTTCAGAAATCGCTGTTTCAATTCGCTGTTATGATCCTCAGAGAAATTACTGAAGAATCGCTTGATCATCTCACGTTGCTCTTCTGTGAGGTAGGAGATGTCATCAAGTTCATGGAGGTCTCGCAGGTTCTTAAACACCTGGTCTGCGGGTCCCATGTTCTTATCCAAATCATCGAAATCGGCTAAGAGCAGTTGCCCCCATCCGTAAAAATGATCCAGAGTCTCATCCATCCCTGTTGCCTCGATGAAGCATTTGTGCAGTTCACAAACAAGTAGGATGGGGTCTGCCACTTTCAACGTTGAATGACTGCGGAAGAGGTCGCTGATGGTGATATAGGCAGGACTCCAGAGAGGCTTACCTGTCAAACGAGCCAGATGCTCATTGAGGAAGAGCGATGCACGTTTATTAGGGAATACAACGGCAACACGTGCCAGATTGGTTCCATATCTGTTCAGCAAGTCTGCTGCTACCTGTTCAAGAAAACTGTTCATACCACTTCTTCAATTTTGTTACTATACACAAGCCAAAGATAACCGCTCACCTTTGCTTCTGGCTGCATGGTTCTGATGAGCTGCATATATTCACGCACCTGATCCAAGTATTCTGGTTTCTGACTTCCAAACTTAAAATCTACTACCACCCACTTGTTGCCGTCTGTCATCACACGGTCTGGTCTTCTCTCTTTCATCTTACCATCTTCCAGCGTGAGGATAGTACACTCGTTGAAGAGCGTCCAGTGGGGTGAGAACCATTCTGACACGCGCGGATCTTGCAGACGTTGTCTCAGCATACTCATGATGCGTTCAGGAGTGATATGTTCATCGTAAAGTACACCCTCAAACTGCAGATTCTTCAGAGCATCCTCGATATCATCAGTCGTACGAATGGTGGAGAATATCTGATGCAGCACACTACCCGTCTGGATATAGTTCAAGCGTTCAATCTCATCTTGCTCGTCAGCCCCGATAAATGCCTGACTGCGGTTACTCTGACGGAAGTTCACCTGACTCTCCATATAGTGGAAATCCACAGAGACGGGGGCTGAGGGTTGCAAGAAAGGATTTACCTCCCTCATACGTGATTTGCTAGATTTACAAGAATTTCTAGAAGCTCTCGGATCTCCAGTCAATGAGAATTGCAGCGTTCCTTTCTCATCTTCCAGTCCTGACAATATCGCTTCCGGCATCTCTTTTGCCACAAGTGGCAAACACTGTTCGATAAGGCCAGAGCGGGAAGCCTTTGCCCCACGTTTTCCCAAAACATACAAGCCCTTGCAAGCTCGGGTAAAGGCCACATACAGGAGGTTCAGGTTGTCCACTGTGTTCTGCAGATGTTCTTGCAGATAGTCACGTTCATAGATGGTGCCAATCATCTGTTTCTGACTATAGTCTATTGGTGCTATAGGCAGATCGCTGAATGGTTGTTCATCAGGCTGGCACCAAAGAATATTGCCGCTCTGCTTCTCCAATTGCCAGTCGCAGAACGGACAGATTACGTAGTTAAACTCCAGCCCCTTTGATTTATGGATAGAGAGAATCCGTACGCCGTTTGTCTCCTCACTCTGGATGGTTTTGCTGCAGATACTTTCATCCCACGCTGCAAGGAAAGAGTCGATATCTGCAGTGTTCTCACTCACATAACTGGCGAGCTGATCATAAAAGGCAAACACATAGGCACTCTGCTCATTCAATGCTTCCAAACCGAAGATGGCATGCAGTCGTTCTGCCAAATCGTAAAGGGGCATCGTCAACAGTACTTCGCGTTGTGGCAGGAACGTCTGCGGCAATAATTGGTCGAGATCGTTTGTACTCAGCAAAAGCTCGTTGTCTTCCGTCTGCTCCTTCAATACATCGATATGATAGAGTTTTACGATAGTGGCCTTTGTCAGCTGATCGTCAGGGTGGGTGAGCAGTCTGAGGGCTGACACCAGAAGCTTTACTGCCACTGAGGCATCGAGTCTGAAGGCCTCATCTGATACAATCGTTACCTCAGGCATCTGTTCCTGAAAGTATTGGGCAATGACAGGAATCTGGTTATTCACACGTACCAGAATGGCAATATCTTTTTGGGACACATCACGCGATGAGAGTTCGCTGATGGTGTCTGCCATATGTTGCAAGGTCTGCTCTTGATAGTCTTCCGCCGGCAGGAGAGTCACACGGACCTCCCCTGCATCCTCGCGCCCTTTAGGTATCTTCTGCACCACGTCGGCATAGGCTTTCTTTAGTTGTTCTGCCTCTTCGCTGTTCAGTTCCTTCTGAGCCTGATATTCCAGTTCTGCCGCTTGACTGAAGAAATGATTGTTGAAGGTAATGACGTTCTTTTCAGAGCGATAGTTTGTCTTCAAGGGTAGGGTGTCAATCTGCTGCTGATTAAACTGCTGTTCGATATCATTCAACAGACGCCAGTCTCCCGAACGCCAGCGATAGATGCTCTGTTTCACGTCGCCAACGATGAGGTTCGAACCTCCTTCATGACTCATGGCCTCGTCGAGCAGTACGCGGAAGTTCTGCCACTGCACTGTACTGGTGTCCTGGAACTCGTCGATCATCACGTGTTCCAGCTGGGTTCCAATCTTCTCAAAGATAAAGGGTGAGTCGCTGCCTTCTATCAGGGCGTGCAACAACTGTTGGGTATCACTCAGTAGAAAACGGTTGTTGTTCTCATTCAGTTCCCGTACCTTTGTCTCGATACTGCCCAATAGTCTGAGCTGGTTCAGATGGCGGAGCGTGAGGTCTGCCGACTTATAGAGTTTCCATTGTTGGGGACGTTGCTGTACGGCATAACGCAGAATGTCACCTAAAGTACTGTTTGCCAGTGATATGATGAATTCACGCTGGGGATGGGTCTTCGCACACCATTTCTCAGGTGTATCTAAACAGTTCGCTACCGATGCGTTCTCGATACTGGGGTCAAACACACCTCTTTGTAACTTCAGGAAGAAACCTGCAATACCTCGGTTCTTGTTGGCCAGGTCATCGATACTAAGACCCTCGCCTTCCAGCGTCTCAAAGAAGCTTTCGCCAATCTGGATCATGTGTTCCTCTGCGGTTTTCTTGATCTCTCTGAGTTGAGAGGTATATTGCTCGAAGAATCCCTTCTCTTCCATCTTCCGTTTCAATTCCTGACTTACCTTCTTGTATTCGTCTTTGAAGATGGTGCGCCCGAATCGTTTGATCTGACTGATGACATTCCACGACTTATCGTCAGAGATGTTCTCCATCACATACTTCATGATCCACTGCAGGATCACGTCAGTAGTGCTCAGGTCTGCTATCAACTGATCTACAGCCAGTTCCTCCACTTGTACATCGTTGAGACCGATCCTCAGGTTAGTGGTCAGATCAAGTTCGCGTGCCATGTTCCTCAGCACACTTTGGAAGAAGGTGTCAATGGTCTCCACACGGAAATAGTTGTAATTATGTAACAGGTTGGCGAGTCCTTGTCCGGCTCGTTCCCTGATGCGTTCGGGCTCATAGCCTGTCTTCTCCTGAATCACCTTCAGGTAGCTGTCCGACTCTGGCAGTGCCTTCCAGATGCCGTACAGCTGACTGAGTATTCGCATCTTCATCTCCTCGGTGGCCTTGTTCGTGAAGGTCACCGCCAGGATATTCCTATAGCTCATGGGGTTCTCCACAATCAGCCGGATATATTCGGTAGCCAGCGTAAAAGTCTTACCACTTCCGGCGCTTGCCTTATAAACAGTCAGAGGTTTTACCATCGTTTAAAGAGTTCAAAGTCAAAGGTGATACCAGCCTTCTGGAATTCCGTATTCAGGAAGCTGGCGAAAAAGCCAACAGAGAAATAGCGGTTGGTTAAACCGTAGCCAATCTCAAAGTAAGGTCGTGTATGCTGCACGACAGCATTACTGAAGTAGAGACGTTCTGTCTCAATAAACTTTCCGATATAAGGCAACCATGTGGCAAAGAGCAGTGGTGACTCATACGACACGTTGTTGCGCAGATAGAAATACGATTCGTTATAAAGTCGGCTACTGAGCAACTGAAAGTCACCGCTCCACTTGTCGTTCCATCCTTCAGGCAGGTTGTTTTCACGGAAGTTGGAGTAGTCCAGGAAGTAGTTGTCGCTCTTGTTGGTATAGAAGCCATAGCCGTGTCGGATGTTCAGCAGGCGCAGCCCGCCGATTCTCTTTTTCCACTGCCCGTCGAGTTCCCAGCGCTCATATTGCAGGTTCGAGTCAAACACGTTCTTGATACTCCTTTCGTAGGTGGCAGTCAGTGTTGGTCCTTTCTCCAGCCAAGGGTAGAACTTAAATACGAACTTCGGTGCAAAGCTTCGGTATTCAGTAGGCTTATCATATTTCTCCATCAGTCCTTTGTTCATAGCCTTACGCTGGTGGAACACGAGACCAGCCTCAAGATCGAACCAGTCGAGTATCATGATGTTGTTCTTAACCTCTACATAGTTATCCTTAAACATGTCGGCATTATCCTCATTGAACTTAATGGTATCCCCATGTTCATGATTGATCTGATTCAGCACTGTGGAGTTGCTGATGGGGTTGCCGTTACCCCATTCAATCTCTGCATAACCATTACGCTTCGGGTTATAGGTCATTCTCAGGGGTGCGGTGAAATAGAACTGCCGCTGCTTGAAGTTGTAACCGAATGTCGGCTTTAATGTCAGATAACGGTGCTCATTGAATTTGTACCGCATCCAGAGTCTAATCTTATAAGATACACCTTTGCTGCCGCTATAACGCACATAGAGTGGATTGATGATTGGTGACAGACTGACCTCAGCATCCTTTGTCTCAGCATCCAGTGGTGTCACGAGGTTATCGCCCACTGAGTGCCAGAGGAAGTCTCTCAGCTTATGCTCTTTATGCACGGTAGTGTCGGCTTCAGCTGCTCTCTTTCGTGCTTCTTCCTCCTCATAGATACGTTTGTCGCTTTCTGCCAAGGGTACGGGGCGCAACGAATCAATCATCTCTTTGCTTCTGCGCTCATCGATGCTGTCGGGCAGAATGGTAGGCAGATGGTATATCGAGTTGACCACCGTTGACACCCTGTTACCCATAAACTTGAATGTGGCTGCAGTGGTGCATTGTGCCGGCATTAGTCCAAAGACTCCTTCTTCACCTTGTTTCACATCGGAACAGAACGATACCATATCAAACTCACCATTCAGCACAGTACGGATGATGCGTCCCGTATTGGTATCCACGATAGCAAAGCCGTTCACCAACTGGGTGTTGAAGAGCTTCGGCTTGAATTCCAGTCGGGTATTTCCGTCGCCCTGACGGAACTGCTTGTAGCGGTAATATCCTCTGTTATGGGGATGGAAAGGCGATAGCATGTAGTTTTCGTAGAGGGTGATGCCATAGAGCTCGGGGGTACTATATTCAATAATGGTAGGCATCGCTGTGCGGTTTCTGTGAATGGTACCCGTCACCACCTGTTTCTTGATGTCGAAGTCGTGCTCATTCTTATATACGATATTGTTGTACGATTCGCGTATATACTCCCTTGGGTCTTTCGCCAGCACATACATTGAGGGGATAAGCCATAGGATGGCGTTTCGCTTCTCTACGTTGAAACGGAACTTGGCATACATGTTATCCTCCAGGTTGGTCACATTGCTGATGTTCAGATGTCGGTATTCGTAAATCTTACCCAGTATCAGTGAGTCTTTCTTTGCACCAGACATAGCTGTCAGCATACTGAGTGTCAGTAGGCAGATAAGTATGGCTCTGATGTATAGTTGACTCTGCTTCAATGCCTTATAAGTTTAACTTGGGTTTCAGAAACTGTCCTGTCAGACTCTCCTGGCATGCAACAATATCTTCGGGTGTGCCCTTCGCCACGAGTGCGCCTCCCTTGTCGCCTCCGTCAGGGCCTAAGTCTATCACGTAGTCGGCACACTTGATGATTTCCATATTATGTTCGATAATCAGGATCGTGTGCCCTCGTGCTATCAGGGCATTGAAGGCCTCCAGCAGTTTGTGAATATCGTGGAAGTGTAGTCCCGTTGTCGGCTCGTCGAAGATAAATAGTGTCGGCTCCTGTTTCTCCTGTCCGATGAAGTAGGCCAGCTTTACGCGCTGGTTTTCACCGCCAGAGAGGGTAGAAGAGTTCTGACCGAGTTTGATGTAGCCCAGTCCCACGTCTTCCAGACTCTTCAGGCGCTTCACGATGGTGTCCTGTTTGTACTTCCCAAAGAACTCCAGAGCCTCAGAGATCGTCATGTTCAAAATGTCGTCGATATTCTTTCCCTCAAACTTCACGTCGAGGATATCGTGCTTGAAACGATGTCCGTGACAAGCCTCACACTCCAGCACGAGGTCGGCCATAAACTGCATCTCTACAGTGATCACACCAGCGCCCTTACACTCCTCGCAACGTCCGCCATCAGTGTTGAATGAGAAGTACTGGGGTGTGAAGCCCATCTGCTGCGACAGCGGCTGGTCGGCATAGAGGTCGCGGATAGCATCGTAGGCTTTCACATACGTGGCGGGATTCGAACGGGTGGATTTTCCGATGGGGTTCTGATCCACAAACTCCACATGTTTCAGTGCGTTGATGTCGCCAGTGATGCCTAAATATTCGCCTGGGGCATCACACACCTCACCGAGATGCCGTTTGAGCGAAGGGTAGAGGATACCCTTTACCAGACTGGACTTGCCTGAGCCTGAGACACCTGTTACGACTGTCATCACATTCAACGGGAACTGTACGTCGATACCTCTCAGATTATTCATCCTGGCTCCCTTGATGTCTATATGCAGGTTCCATGGACGTCGGCTCTGGGGCACGGTGATAGTCTCCTCGCCGCGGAGATATTTCACTGTGTAGCTTTTTGTCGAACTAGTCTCCTTTGTTATGCTAGCTGCATTCCCCTCGAATACGATCTCGCCCCCCAATCGGCCTGCATCTGGTCCGATGTCTATCAGATAGTCGGCAGCACGCATGATCTCCTCATCGTGCTCCACCACCACCACTGTATTACCTATATCTTGCAGATCCTTCAGCACACGGATCAGGCGGTCGGTGTCTCTGGCATGCAGTCCGATACTCGGTTCGTCAAGGATATAGAGTGAGCCCACCAGGGAACTTCCCAGACTCGTACAGAGGTTGATGCGCTGACTCTCGCCTCCTGAAAGAGAGTTCGAGAGTCGGTTGAGCGTCAGATACCCCAGTCCTACGTTCAGAAGGAATTGCAGTCGGTTCTCAATCTCCGTCAGCAGACGTTTTCCTACTTCCTGATCATGCTCGTCGAGCTCCAGGCGGTCGAACCACTCCTTCAGTCTTACCACGGGCATCTGCACGAGATCTGTGATGCTTCTGCCGCCGATCTTTACATAGTCGGCCTCAGGTTTCAGACGTGTCCCATGGCAGGTCGGGCAGGTGGTTCTGCCACGATAGCGCGCCAGCATCACCCGATATTGTATCTTATACTGACTGGCTTCCACCATCTTGAAGAACTCGTCGATACATGGCTTTTCCTTAGCACCTTTGTCAGAGGGTAGTCCATGCCACAACCAGTCTTTCTGCTGTTGCGTCAGGTTCATATAGGGCTCGAAGATGGGGAAATCATCATTGGCGGCATGACGCACAAACCATTGCTGCCATTCTTTCATCTTCTCTCCGTGCCAGCACACCACGCAACCGTCATACACCGATAGCGTCGTGTTGGGAATCACCAGTTTCTCATCGATGCCGATGATACGTCCGAACCCCTGACAAGTGGGACAGGCACCTGCTGGGGAGTTAAACGAGAACATCTGGTCGTTGGGCTCCTCAAACGTCATCCCATCGGCCTCGAAACGCATCGAGAAATCGTAGGTGATATTTGATGGCAGGAACATCAGGCGCATCTCACCAGCACCCTCATAAAAGGCTGTCTCTGCCGAGTCCACCAGACGGGCAATCGCATCCTTTGAGTCATCCACACTCATGCGGTCGATGACAAGGAATATCTCTTGCTCCTGGATGTCGCCAGCTGAAAGATAATCATCGATGCGTTGGAAGTCGCTGCGAACGTAAATTCTCGCGAAACCCTCTAAGAGATACGCCTTAAGCTGCAGTTCCATCGTGCGGCCCTCGGCCACATGGACAGGGGCCAGCACCACAAACTTCGTTCCCTTTGAGTATTCCATCACCTGCTTCACCACATCCTCTGTAGAGTGTTTCTTTACCTCACAGCCACTGATGGGCGAATAGGTATGTCCGATACGGGCATAGAGCAGTCTGAGATACTCGTAAATCTCTGTCGTTGTACCCACGGTAGAGCGCGGATTTCTGGAGATCACTTTTTGTTCGATGGCAATAGCGGGGGGGATGCCTCGGATGTAGTCACACTCGGGCTTGTTCATCCTCCCCAAGAACTGACGGGCATAGCTTGACAAACTTTCTACATAACGCCGCTGACCTTCGGCATACAGAGTGTCGAAGGCCAGAGAAGACTTACCGGAGCCACTGACTCCGGCAATCACTGTAAACGTATTCCGGGGAATCTTAACATTGATGTTTTTCAGGTTATTAACCCTTGCCCCCTTAATTTCAATTACTTCTGCCAAGATTGATAATCAGTAATTATACTAAATAATCGATTTTACGGCCTCAAGCATGCCAAGGCTCTCGATGAGGTCGAGGTCCTGCTTCACCATGTCGTTCAGACCGGGAATCTTATTCAGGTTCTCCTGCCAGATAAAATCAGCTCCTAGCACACCGTCAGCCACTTTCTGGGTGTCTCCGGTAGCCCAGAGATCCTTCAGCAATTCTATAATCTTCGGGTCGTCGTTGGGCACAATCTCCACACCGTCCTCACGCTTGCCTCCTTTATAATAGGTGATGATGGCAGCCAGACCGAATACCAATCCCTTAGGCAGTTCGCCTTTACGCTCCAGATAAGTCTTCAGTCCGGGGAGGTCACGTGTCTGGAACTTCGGGAATGAGTTCAGCATGATGCTCGTCACCTGATGATCCACATACGGGTTGTCGAAGCGTTCCAGCACGTCACCGGCAAACTTCTCCAGCTGTTCAATCGGCAGGTCAAGTGTCTGCATCAGCTCGTCGAACTGCACCTTATGGATAAATTTTGAGATCACCTCATGATTGCAGGCATCGCGCACGATATCCACACCGCTCAGGAATGCCACAGGACTCAGTACGGTATGCGGACCGTTCAGCAGCGTCACCTTACGTTTGTGGTAAGGCTCCTCTGACGGTACGAACAGCACGTGCAGTCCAGCCTTGTCGGCGGGGAACTCTTTAGCCACATCTTTCGGAGCCTCAATCACCCAGAGGTGGAAGTTTTCAGCCTGTACCACGAGGTTGTCACGGTAGCAGATCTTCTCCTGAATCTCCTCAATATCCTTACGTGGGAAGCCTGGTACGATACGATCCACAAGGGTGGCATACACACCGCAAGCCTCCTCAAACCATTTCTTAAAGTCGGCGCCGAGATTCCACAGGTCGATATATTTATTGATACAGTCCTTCAGCACATGACCATTCAAGAAAATCAACTCACAAGGGAAGATGATCAGTCCCTTCGTCGGGTCACCGTTGAAAGTCTGATAGCGGCGATACAGCAACTGTACCAGTTTACCGGGGTAGGAGCTGGCTGGCGCATCGTCCAACTTACAGCTGGGGTCGAATGCGATACCTGCCTCTGTGGTGTTGGAGATTACAAAACGGATCTCAGGCTGGTCGGCCAATGCCATGAAAGCGGCATTCTGTGTATAAGGATTCAGCGCACGGCTGATGACATCGATACGTTCTATGGTGTTAACAGGATTACCTTTCTCACGTCCCTGTAGGTTCACGTGGTACAGACAGTCCTGCCCGTTGAGACAATCAACCATGCCTTTCTCAATAGGTTGAACTACAACTACAGAACCGTTGAAGTCTGTCTTCTGGTCCATGTTCCATATAATCCAATCAACAAATGCACGGAGGAAGTTACCTTCACCGAACTGAATTACCTTTTCAGGCATCACGCTCTTGGGCGCAAATTGTTTGTTTAGCGGTTTCATATTTAAATCCATCATAAAATCGCTGCAAAATTAATGCAAAAAACCGAAACTACCAAATTTAGATTGTCATATAACGTTAAAAGTGCTGTCATTTCAAGCGAAGTCGAGAAATCTTATGAGATATCTCCATGCGCTTCGCTTAGTCGAGATGACAAATATTTTTCTCTTCTTTAGAATATCTTCCTTATGCCGTGTTTTGGCGGTTTTACTATGAAAATCTTACTTGTGAACTTAGAAAAAATTGCTGCATAGTTATGCCGCAAATTTTGTTGCCTGATGTCTTTTTTCAACGCCGCTTCAAAAGTACGATTTTTTGGTTAAAATAGAAAACAATTATCCCTCGCAAATCTGCGAGGGATAATCTGATATATTAATAGCTGCGGGCGATGATGACGCGGGCCTTAGAGGGCTTGCCGCTAACCATATCGACACCTGGGGTTTGCTCGACACCGAAAGGCACGCAACGGATAGTAGCCTGTGTCTCTTCCTTGATCTTTGCCTCGGTCTCGGCAGTACCGTCCCAGTGGCAGAGGAAGAATCCACCGTCCTTCACCTTCTCCTTGAACTCCTCGTAGTTGTCGCACTCGTAGATGTGTGCATCGCGATAGTTCTTCGCCTTCTCGAAGATATTCTTCTGAATATCCTCCAAGAGCTGCTCTACATACTCGACAATACCATCGACAGGACGTGTCTCCTTCTCAAGCGTATCACGGCGCATCACCTCTATCGTGCCGTTCTCGAGGTCACGGGCACCCATTACGAGACGTACGGGAACACCTTTCAACTCGTAGTCGGCAAACTTAAAGCCAGGACGCTTGTTGTCGGCATCATCGTACTTCACAGTGATACCTGCCTTGCGCAGTTCCTCAATCACAGGTGTGAGGCGTTCGGTAATATGCACAAGATCGTCGCCCTTTGAGATAGGTACGATAACAACCTGGATGGGGGCGAGCTTTGGAGGCAGCACCAGTCCGTTGTCGTCGGAGTGGGTCATGATGAGGGCACCGATGAGTCGGGTAGAGACACCCCAAGAGGTGGCCCAGACGTACTCGGGCTTATTATCCTTATTAAGATAGGTGACTTCGAAAGCCTTGGCGAAGTTCTGCCCCAGGAAGTGAGAGGTTCCGCTCTGCAAAGCCTTACCATCCTGCATCATAGCCTCGATGGTGTAGGTGTCAAGAGCACCGGCGAAACGCTCTGTCTCACTCTTCACGCCCTGAATCACAGGCACTGCCATCCACTCCTCAGCAAACTTGGCATAGACCTTCAGCATCTTCTGTGCTTCTTCCTCAGCCTCCTCACGGGTGGCATGGGCAGTGTGACCTTCCTGCCAGAGAAACTCTGACGTGCGGAGGAAGGGACGTGTACGCATCTCCCAACGCATGACGTTACACCACTGGTTGCACATCAGGGGCAGATCGCGCCAAGAGTGGATCCAGTTCTTATAGGTGTTCCAGATGATGGTTTCTGAGGTAGGACGAACGATGAGCTCTTCTTCAAGCTTTGCAGCGGGATCTACCTCGACGCCGCTCTTATCCTCTTTAGCACGCAGACGATAGTGAGTGACTACAGCACACTCCTTAGCAAAGCCTTCTACATGCTCTGCCTCGCGAGAGAGGAATGATTTCGGGATGAGCAAGGGGAAATAGGCGTTCTGGGCACCAGTCTCCTTGAACATCTTATCCAGCTGCTGCTGCATTTTCTCCCAGATGGCATAGCCATAGGGTTTAATTACCATACATCCACGAACGGCAGACTGCTCTGCCATATCAGCCTTCACTACCAAGTCGTTGAACCACTGACTGTAGTTATCGGCTCTTTTCGTTAATTCTTTCAATTCTTTAGCCATTGTTTTTTATACTTTTATCAATTTTGCGTGCAAAATTACGAAAAATATGTGAATTAAACATGCAGAATTATGATTTTATTTGTAACTTTGCAGTCAAATATACATTTAACGACTTAAAAATAAGATAAATTATGAAAAGTTTAAAAGCAATTTGTGTTGCCCTCAGCGCTATTCTCGTTGTGGGTTGTGGTATGAGTAAGACTGGTCAGGGTGCTCTGATTGGTGCTGGTGGTGGTGCTGCTCTCGGTGCTATTGTTGGAGCTATTGCCGGTAATACTGCTATCGGTACTGCCATCGGTGCTGCCGTAGGTGCTGGCGCTGGTGCAATTATTGGTAAGAAGATGGATAAAGCTAAGAAGGAGGCTGAAGCTATTCAGAACGCACAGGTAGAAGAGGTGAAGGATGCCAACGGTCTTGACGCCGTGAAGGTGACCTTTGATTCTGGAATCCTGTTCAGCTCTGGTAAGTCAACGCTATCACCTACCTCAAAAGCTTCACTGCAGGAACTGGCTATCGTGCTGAAGAACAATCGCGACTGCGATGTGGCTATTCAGGGCTACACAGACAATCAGGGTTGGAAGAACTCAACTGCTGAACAGAGTGCTCAGAAGAACAAGGCTCTCTCATTGGATCGTGCAGCTGCCGTTTCTTCATATCTGCAGAGTCTGAGCGTTCCTACATCTCAGATTAAGAGTGTAGATGGCTTTGGTGAGCAGAATCCCGTTGCTTCAAATGCTACAGCTGCCGGACAGGCTCAGAATCGTCGTGTGGAAGTATATATGTATGCTTCACAAAAGATGATTAATGAAGCTAATGCACAGGCTGGAAAGTAATGCGATTGATCAAGAAAACATTGAAATGGATAGTGGTGGCATTCTTTGCCTCCACTATTCTTTCTGTTGTAGCCCTGCGTTTTATTCCAGTGGTGGCGACGCCTTTGATGTTGATCCGTTGTTATCAACAGGTGAAGGCTGGTGAGGAGCTGAAACTGAGTCACGACTGGGAGTCGCTTGAGAACATATCCCCCCATCTGCCTATTGCCGTTATGGCAAGTGAGGATGCCAACTTCCTGACGCATCATGGTTTCGACTATGAGGCCATTGAGAAGGCAATGGAGCGTAATAAGAAGCATCCGGAGAAGCGAAAACTGGGAGCCTCGACCATCTCGCAACAGACTGCCAAGAATGTGTTTTTATGGCCTGGACGCTCTTGGGTGAGAAAGGGCTTTGAGGTGTATTTTACGGCACTTATCGAACTGATGTGGCCTAAGGAGCGTATCATGGAGGTGTATCTGAACTCCATTGAGATGGGCGATGGCATCTATGGTGCCCAAGCTGTGGCTGAGGCACATTTCAATACCGATGCCAAGAGTCTGACGAAAGCCCAGTGCGCCCTGATTGCCGCTACACTGCCAAATCCGAGGAAGTTCTCAAGTAAAAATCCCTCAGCATACATGCTAAAAAGACAAAGCCGTATCCTGAGGGAGATGAAGTATGTAGAACGGATGGTTACCAGCCGTACTGCTGCCAACTGATGGGACCATTCCACTGAAGCTGCTGAATGGTCGTGTTCCAACTGGGATAAATATGATTATATTGAGTCCCAGGGAAGAACATACTTAACACACGACAATTATCACTTATTGCGTCGAAGGATGACATCGTCGTTTTAAGACTGCTGACAATGGTCATCCATCGAGGTGACAGACGATAGTAAACTATCGCTTTCTCGAAGACGGGTTCCCATGTCTTGAAATCAGCCTCAGAAGTATTCTCCTTCAAGGTCTTATACATGTCGTAGTTATATTTCAACCCATTATTGACTGCATAGTAGATTACGTTGTTGACATTGAGTTGGCCAGTTGGCTTCAGCTTGTCTTGAATGCTATTGAGCAGCTGTGCAGTGGCTGTAGCCAGATTCTCAAGTTCAGAAGTCTTTACCGCTACTTGGGGTATACTATATCCTTCTAAGTCACCGTAATTGATATTATAATATGTTGTACCTTTTTCCTTGAATTGATTGGCATAATAATCCCAGTATGTATCAATAATCACTTTATAGAAGGTGGAGCTGGTATCGAAAAGACCTGAGAGATCGGAAAAATTGGAACCGGCATCAGGAACCTCAGCAGGGGAACCGATAACATAATCTGTGACATGACGCAGTTCATAGGCCACCTCAACACATCCGAAATTGCAGCAGTCGCCATGAATGAATGACAGCTTCTCGCCATTCATGCCGTTTTTGATGGCACGGGCAAGAGAAGGGATGTTCATCCATGTGGTAGGACTTTTGCCTTCGTCGTTGGCATAGGCACGAGTCTTGGCATAGGGGATAGAGTCATTCTTAATCAGCCATCCTGTGGAATGGCCCCAAAGCACGAGTCCATAACTTTTGGCCTGATATTTTTCGCGCGTATATCGTAAAGCCTCTTCGAGAACGGCAGGATCAGAAGAGGAAGTCTCCTCGACACTGACAGAGTCTATGCACATACCATCTTTAATACGCGCGTAATAGGGTTTACCACTGCCTTTCTGATCAACATAGACGACGAGGTTCTGATTGTCTTTGAGAGCCTTTGAACCCTGCTTCATTTCGTTGAGGTCGTCTGTGGAAAACTTATTGAGACTGTTTTCTGCCGCTATATAGATCAGTACCGTGCGCTCATTAGAACTGACTGGGGGCTCTGGTTCTGGCGGAGTAGGATTTGGCGCATCATCACTTCCACATGCTGCAAAACTTATAGCCAAGAGGCTTATCAATACCTTATAAAATTTCATAATCACAAGAATTTGGGGCAAAGGTACGAAAAAAATGTGAATGGATGCGATTATTTGTCTTTTTTTTAGTATCTTTGCCACTCAAAAACAGAAACAATGAGAAAACTCACAATTATATTTGCTCTGCTGATAGCTCTGACAGCTGTCGGCGAAACCTCTTCAAAACGCCCCAAACGTGGTAAGAGATACCAGAAGACCCATCGTATGGCCAGACTTAAGAAGATCAGGAAGGCAAAAGTCGTTAAGAAGATCGTGCCGATTGACCCCAGACTGGATGATCCCAATTATGACCCTTTCCTGCAGTGTGAAGATACCTGCGATCATGTGCATGGTATCGACCTTTCGCACTATCAAGGAAATGTGTTCTGGGAGACAGTGGGAGAGAACACGAAGATGGCGTATGTATATCTGAAGGCTACCGAAGGTGGAGACCGTGTAGATGACCTATATGAGAGGAACATCCAACTGGCACATCGCCACGGATTGAAGGTTGGCTCTTATCACTTCTTCCGTCCGAAGACCCCGTTGAAGCTGCAACTGGAGAATTTCCGCGTACAGTGCCGTCCTGGTGAGCAGGATCTGATTCCGATGATTGATGTGGAGACCACTGGCGGACTGCCTACAGAGGATTTCTGTGACTCATTGATCACCTTCCTCGGTATGGTGGAAAAAGAGTATCGTCAGGCCCCCTTGCTCTATACCTATCGTAACTTCTATAACAAACACCTGGTGGGGAAAGTGGACGATTATAAGCTGATGATTGCGATGTATCTGCCTGAAGAGCCTGTGCTGGCCGATGGACGTGACATCACCATGTGGCAATACACCAGTAAAGGGCAGATCATGGGCATCAAGGGCTATGTGGACAAGAGTCGCTTTATGGGTAAGCACGGGTTAAGGGATATCAGATTCCGACATGTGCATATCAAGGGCGCCGATCCCGATGCTATTCCTCGATATGAGAAAGAGAGTGCACAAATGACGCGAAGAAATTGGTAAGACCCTCGGAAGGATAGTATCGGAAGTATCTGCCTGAACGGCGTACATGACTGAACATAGCCGAAGAGTTGCTGTTGTGGATAAAGATACTGTCGGCATCCTGTGAGAAATACCAGTCGTGGGAACGGGTGTTGGTGAACTCCAACAGTTCCTGGACAATTTGCGAGGTTTGTTTGTTCTGCCGGTCAGTAACAAACGGTAGATCCTCCGCTTGAAATCCAAACAACAAAATCAGACATTCGCCTTCGAGCTGGCACATCTGTGTCAGTCGGAGACGTTTGATCCATTGTTGAAGAAGCTCAAAATTCACCTGTTTACCTTGTTGATGGATTTTCAGACCGAGTTCGAGCAGCTGACGGATGGGCATACCCTCGTTGAGGATATGACGCACCACGCGAATGAGTTGTAGCAGCAGCTGACGGGTGTGAATGTCGGAGTGCTCATCATCGAGGATGTTCTGAAGTTGTCTGTTGAGCACAGGATTTGTCAATGTGTCTGCCCGTAGGAAAGTGTCCTCCTCATCTTCAGATTTATGGGAGGTGATTTCATCATTGGCGCGCTTCCAGGTGAGTTCCTGCTTGTCAGAGAGATGCATGAAGAACTGGGAGTGGCAGTTGGAGATGCCTTTATACGCATAAGGGATTACGTCGTGAAGCATCGCTATCTGGTAGAGTCGTTCCCATTTATAGACCGACATGGGTTCGATCTTCTCCTGGGTGCCGAAGGCTCCACTGCGTAATAATCTGAAGAGGTTTCGCTGAATGATGTCCATAATTTAAGAGTATCTACGGGGATAACGGAAGAGTATTGCTCCAATGGCTACGATACCTAACATAAAAGGATAATAGAGCCAAGGGATGATGCTGACAGGATTAAGGGATGCCAGACCTGCTGCTATGAGGAGTTGGGCACCATAAGGGATCATGCCTTGAATGGCGCAGGAGAAGGTGTCGAGAATAGAGGCACACTTCTTGTTGTCAACACCATAGCGGTCGCCTATCTGTTTGGCAATGCTACCTACGGTGAGAATGGCGATGGTATTGTTAGCCGTACAGATATCAACAAGAGAGACGATGGAAGCAATGCTGAGTTCTGCGCCCCGTTTGCTGTTGACATGACGGGTGATCATACGGATGATGAAATCGATGCCGCCCTGTTGCTTGATGAGTCCTAACATACCCCCAGCCATCATACTGACAATGATCAGCTCACCCATCGAGAGAATACCATCACCCATTGCCCCAAACCAGCCATAGAGGTCAAAAGCCCCTGTGAAAACGCCTATGATACCTGTCATGATCAGACCGAGCGTAAGGACTGCCATCACATTCATGCCGAGGATGGCAGTGACGAGTACCACAAGATAGGGTAGTACCTTTACCCATTTTACTGCAGGTATCGTCTGTGGTGCATGGATGCCCTGTCCGATGAAGAGATAGACAAACAGAATGATGATAGCTGCCGGCATCACGATGAAGAAGTTCACACGGAACTTATCACTCAAGCGGCAGCCCTGTGTCTGAGTGGCCATAATTGTCGTGTCGGAAATGAAAGAGAGGTTGTCACCAAAGAACGAGCCACCGACAATGATAGCTGTCATCATGGCTACATCAGTATTCGTCTCACTGGCCACACCTGCTGCTATGGGTACCAAGGCTGCAATCGTGCCGACACTCGTACCGATGGATAGGGAGATGAAACAGGCAGCAAGAAACAATCCTGCCAGGAGCATCTGAGGCGACAGTAATGAGAGGGTGAGGTCAACGGTAGCGCCGATGCTCCCCATCACCTTAGCGGAATGTGCAAATGCACCAGCCAGGATGAAGATCCAGATCATCAGCATCATCTGTTCTGTGGCAGCCCCACGACTGTAGATGTTGATGCGCTGCATCAGTGGTAGTCCGCCAGCAATAATCACTGCATAGGCACTCGACACCATGAAAGCCACCGTGATGGGTATCTTGTAGAAATCACCAGCAACGATGCTGGTGACTAAGTAGAACAGGATAAACACCACGAGGGGTGATAAAGCGATGAGTCCTTTTTTCAATGTTATACCTATTTAATTATATATTAGAGGGTGACGCCATTCTTGAAAATGGCAATCTCCCGATAACCGTTAGCTTCGTTCTTGGCAGGCTCACCACTGGCCACAGACAGGACCTTGTCAATGAACTCTGGTACGAGCTCCTGCATGGTACGACCTTCAATAAGCTGACCTGCAGAGAAATCGATCCAGTTCTTCTTTCGTGTAGCCATGTCTGGGTTCGTGGCAATCTTCATCGTGGGTACGAAGGTGCCGAAAGGCGTCCCCCGACCTGTGGTGAAGAGCACGAGGTGACAACTGCAGGAGGCGAGGGCAGTAGCGGCTACCAAGTCGTTGCCTGGGGCAGAGAGGAGGTTGAGACCAGTGCTTGAGAGACGGTCGCCATACTCCATCACACCACTGACAGGAGCCTTACCACACTTCTGGGTGCAGCCCAGTGCCTTATCCTCAAGCGTGGAGATGCCTCCTGCCTTATTGCCAGGACTGGGATTCTCACCCACTGGCTCACCATGAGAGAGGAAATATTCTTTGAAGTGATTGATCATCGAGACGGTCTGGTTGAAGAGATCCTCCGTACGACAACGGTTCATGAGGATGGTCTCAGCCCCAAACATCTCAGGAACCTCTGTCAGTACTGACGTTCCGCCTTGGGCCACAAGCCAGTCGGAGAACTCACCCACAAGCGGATTTGCAGTGATGCCAGAGAAACCGTCGGAGCCACCACACTTCAGACCGACACGCAGTTTGGATACAGATACATCCTCACGCTTGTCTTGTTTGGCTTTCGCATAAAGCGCACGAAGGATCGTCATTCCTGCTTCCATTTCGTCGTCAACGTTTTGAGTGACGAGTAGCTTGATGCGATCCTTGTCGTAATCACCCAACATTGCCATAAAGTCATCGGGTTGGTTGTTCTCACAACCCAGACTCAGCACAAGTACAGCACCAGCATTGGGATGCAGACAGATGTCACGCAGTATTTTTCGGGTGTTCTCATGATCGTCTGAGAGCTGTGAACATCCGTAGTTATGGTGCCAGGCATAGATAGCATCGACACCTTCCTCGTCTGTCTCTTTCTTTAGCTCACTGACCAGTCGTTCTGCGATGCCATTCACACAACCTACGGTGGGCACAATCCATATCTCATTACGCACGCCCACATCACCATTCTTACGGACAAAACCCTTAAAAGTGCGGTTCTCTTGTGGAATGGTCAGTTCTTCGTTAACGGGAGTATAAGTGTATTCGAGGGTACCAGAGAGGTTCGTGCTCAGATTGTTCTCATTCACCCAGTCGCCTGCCTTCAGATGTTCTTTGGCATGACCGATGGGATAACCATATTTGATGATGTCAGAACCTTTAGATGTATCTTTGATCAGAACCTTGTGACCGGCAGGCACGTCCTGATTGACGGTAATCTTCTGCCCGTCGATCTCAATAATATCTCCTTTCTGTTTCGGCTGCAAACAGACTACTACACTATCTGCGGAATTAATCTTGATGAATGTAGCTCGTTCCATAAGGATGATTGTGCTTAAAAATACTTAGATAGCCGTGCGACGATAGAAATCCACATTCTCTTTGGTTAGGATCTCTATAGGCATATAGTTGACAGGGGTCACCTCACGCTTCATGACGATAGCGTTGAAAAGGGCATCAACACTGGCATAGCCCTGTTGGTAGGCATGCTGGGCAATGAGGAAGGAGATGCTGCCCTGACGGATGCATTCCTCATTCTTAGGCACCATGTCGTAACCCATAATCTGAATGTTACGACGGTTTGTGCGTTGCAGGAACGATCCCACGAGATGGGCTTTCGAGTTGAAGGTGATGCAGTGATGCACCATAGGATGTTCCTTGAAGAACTTCTCCAGGATGGAGTCATATTCCTTGTGTTCCTCGTCAAGGGGCAGGTCTACTTCCAGGATTTTGATCTCAGGGAAGTGGTCAACCATATAATGACGGAAGCCTGTCTCACGGTTAGCCTGCTGCTTGGAACCTACCTTACCGTCACGCGTCTGCTTGACGATGGCAATTTCTTTCTCGTGGCCTGCAATCAGCATCAGCATCTTAGCAGCGAAAAAGCCACTGGCAAAGGAGTCTTGTCCGAAGAACGAGAGGGGTTTCAGGTCGGGCATATAAGAGTCGAGCAACACATAAGGAATCTGTCGTTCAATGAGTTTCTCTGTGAAACGGGCCGTCTGTTCAAGGGTTGTCGGCACGATGATAACACCATCGATCTTCGCTGAAAGGAACTCACGTACCATCTTCGTGAAGGCAGCTGCGTTGAAACGTTCATAATAAATGAATTTCAGGGTGATGCCGAAATCACGACGGAACTTGCAACAGGCCTGGGCACCTTCTTCTATCTCATCCCAATAAGCATCCTGCTCGTGCTTTGGCAGCACGACATAGAATGTATAGGTCTTATTGTAGGCGAGGGCAGAGGCGTACATGTTTGGACGATAGTCGAGCTCCTCAAGAGCCTTATTGACTTTCTCCAAAGCCGATTTGCTGACATTAGGACGCTTATGTAACACACGATCCACCGTACCGGTTGATACACCAGCACGGGCTGCAATGTCCTTGATGGTAATGTTCTCTTTTGCCATTTCTTTCGATTTTTCTGCAAAGGTACAAAGATTTTCTGATATAAACCAACTTCTTGATAAAATTATTGTATTCGAAATCGTTTCCGTAAGTTTTTTATTAAATTCCTTATAAATATTTGGCGTTCTCGAAAAATATATCTAATTTTGTCGTCGCAAACGAAAAATAGTGTAATCTATATTTTTAAGAATAAACAATGGCTAAAATTGTAACATTAGGCGAGATCATGCTTCGCCTTTCCCCTCAGGGAAACGACCGTTTCATTCAGAGTGAATCATTCCGCATCATCCCTGGTGGTGGTGAGGCAAACGTAGCTATCTCAGTAGCCAACTATGGTCATGAGCTGTTAATGCACTCCGTCGTTATGGCGTGAACACACAGTTCATTACACGTGGTGGTGACCGTATCGGTCTCTATTATGCAGAGACAGGTGCTTCCATGCGTCCGTCAAAGGTAATCTATGACCGTGCTCATTCCTCCATTGCAGAGGCAGAGCCGAAGGATTTCGATTTCGATGCAATCATGGAAGGCGCTGACTGGTTCCATTGGAGTGGTATCACACCGGCTATCAGCGACAAGGCTGCTGAGTTGACCAAGCTCGCCTGTGAGGCTGCCAAGCGTCATGGTGTCACAGTATCTGTGGATCTGAACTTCCGCAAGAAGCTCTGGACCTCAGAGAAGGCCATCTCTATCATGCGTCCTTTGATGAAGTATGTGGATGTTTGTATCGGAAACGAGGAAGATGCAGAGCTTTGTCTTGGTTTCAAGCCCGATGCTGATGTGGAGGGTGGTAAGACTGATGCCGCTGGTTACGAGGGTATCTTCAAGCAGATGATGGCTGAGTTTGGCTTCAAATATGTTGTTTCGACACTCCGTGAGAGCTACAGTGCTACATACAACGGCTGGAAGGCTTTGATCTATGATGGTAAGGAGTTCTATCAGAGTAAGCGTTACGAGATCAACCCGATCATTGACCGTGTAGGTGGTGGCGACTCCTTCTCTGGTGGTCTGATTCATGGTCTGCTCACGAAATCAACTCAGGGTGAGGCTCTTGAGTTTGCTGTAGCTGCATCTGCCCTGAAGCACACCATCAATGGTGATTTCAATCTGGTAAGTGTTGATGAAGTAGAGTCTCTCGCAGGTGGTAACGCCAGTGGAAGAGTCCAGCGCTAATATATTGGATATGGCAAAGTTTGATAAAATTGCAGTATTGAAGAAGATCGGTGATACCGGTATGGTTCCCGTGTTCTATCATAAGGATCTTGAGACCTGTAAGAACGTGGTGAAAGCCTGCTATGAAGGTGGTGTTCGCGCTTTTGAATTTACCAATCGTGGCGACTTCGCTCAAGAGGTATTCGGCGAGTTGGTAAAGTGGGCCGACAAGGAGTGCCCTGAACTGGCTTTGGGCATCGGTTCTGTTGTTGATGCACCTACCGCTGTGATGTATCTCCAGTTGGGTGCCTGCTTCGTTGTTGGTCCGTTGTTCAATCCTGACATCGCTCCTGTATGCAACCGTCGTCTGGTGCCTTATTGCCCTGGTTGTATGACTGTTTCTGAGATTGGTAAGGCTCAGGAACTGGGTTGCGACCTGACAAAGGTATTCCCTGGTGATGTGGTTGGTCCTAATATGGTGAAGGGGCTGAAGGCTCCGATGCCCTGGTCGAAGATCATGGTGACTGGTGGTGTTGCTCCAGAGGAGGAGAACCTGACGAAGTGGTTCAAGGCTGGTGTCTATTGCGTGGGTATGGGCTCGAAGCTCTTCCCCAGCGATAAGGTTAAGGCTGGTGACTGGCAATATGTAACCGACAAGTGTAAGGAAGCACTTGGTTACGTGGCTAAGGCACGTGCATGAAATATTGGCTATTCATTGTATCAACTATTCTCATTTCTGCTTGTACGCGTCCTGCCAGACAGGACGTTGACAAGCTGAATCTTCAATCATACGCTTATCACTATCGGAACATAGACAGCACCCTGCATCTGGCTCAGCAGGCCTACCAGATGGCAGAAGGCTATGATGCTGGTAAGGCCGAGGCTCTTAACAACCTGGCTTTTGTGCACATCGTGAAGATGGAGTACGATGAGGCAGAACGTTTGTTGCAGGAGGTGACGACTATTACTGACAACCAACTGCAACGTTTCATAGCATATATCCAGCAGATGCGTCTGTGTCAGCGCCGTTCAAATAACAGGGCGTTTCACGAGTATCGCGAACTGGCAGATCTGGCCATGCGCAGGATCCATGAAGAGCGCGATTTGCTCTCACCAAAGGATACCCGATTGCTGTTATATGCTGAGACAGAATATGCCATCGTAAACTCTACCTATTATTATTATGTAGGTTTGGAACGGCAGTCGATAGATGCTTTGCTGGCTATTGATCAGTCTGAAATTCAGAAAGATACAGCACAATTCCTCAACTATCTCTATAATATTGGCGCAGGTGGAATTCTGACTGAAGGAACGCATCAGGAGATCAATCAACAGGAGTTTGATCACCTGATGCGCTGTTTCCTGATGGCTCGTAATAATGACTATCCTTATTTCGCAGCCAATGCCCTTGAGGCACTTTCAGAACACTTGATGGATGCGGATGACAGACAACAGCTGTTAGCCGATAATCTGCCTGCCCTGAAATTCATCAATCCTGAAAATATAGAGGAGGATATGTTGGCTGGTTGGCTGGCTGAGAGTTCTTTGGCTATCTTCCGTCGCTATGGTGATGTTTACCAGATAGCAGGTGCCTACCGAACGCTGGCTTCCTGTTATCGTCATATCGGGGATTATGAGTCGGCTCTCTTTAATCTTGAACAGGCACTCTCTGACTCGATCATCAACCAGGCACCCGACCTTGTTGCCAGTATCCGTGAGCAGCTGAGTGTGGCTTATGCGGCGATAGACGATAAGCCTCAGAGCGATTACAACCGTAATATCTATCTGGATTTGCAGGAAACGACTCGTCAGGACAGACAGTTAGAAGCCCGTGCCAGCCAGTACGAGAAAACTGAGGTGCAGTTGAATATCACGCTGGCAGCAGTGATAGGGGCCATTCTCCTGCTGTTGTTCTCACTTTGGCTCTTCAATCACATGAACCGCAAGCATCCTCATGAGGATGTGTCGGATGATCTCTTTGAACAGAAGAAAGAACTTTTGGCAGCCTGTCAGTTGCGTGTGGAGAACAGCGAGAGAAGAAACCTTGAACAGCGTGCGAAGGTGTCGCTGGTGAATACCATCACGCCTTTCATTGATCGTATTCTCTATGAGGCCAGTCATGCGGAAAAGCCCAATATCTCTTATATCCATGAACTGACAGACCAGATCAATGCCTATAACGATGTACTGACCTATTGGATTCAGTTACGTCAGGGTGAGCTCAGTCTGAAGATAGAGAGTTTCCCGTTACAGCAGTTGTTTGATATCATCGGCAGAGGTAAGACGGGATTTCAGATGAAGGGGGTGAATCTGCTGGTAGAACCAACAGAGGCAGTGGTAAAGGCTGATAAGGTGCTGACACTCTTTATGCTGAATACGCTTGCCGACAATGCCAGGAAGTTTACGGAGAAAGGTGGACAGGTGAAGGTCTCTGCCACTGAAGCGGAGCAGTTCGTTGAGATTTCTGTGGAGGATACAGGTAACGGTATGACTGAGGAGCAGCTTTCTCATCTCTTTGATCATAAGATCGTGGAGGGGCATGGGTTTGGCTTGCTGAACTGTAAGGGCATCATCGAGAAATATCGTAAGATCAGTCAGTTGTTCTCCGTTTGTAGTATCGCAGCCACGAGTCAGTTAGGACAGGGCACACGTCTTTTCTTCCGTCTGCCTAAGGGAATACTGCGCCTGATATTAGTTCTCTTGTCTTTTGGTAGTCTGACGGTACAAGCAAAAGATTTCACTTCGTTGGAGAAAGCCAGCGCCTTTGCTGACTCAGCTTATTTCTCGAACATCCACGGCACGTTTGAACGTACGATGCAGTTTGCCGACTCCTGTCGCTATTACCTGAATGCCCATTATAAGACCTTGAATCCGAAAGGTCGTGACCTGATGCTGGCTGAGGGTGAAGCGTCCTTGACTTCTCCTGAGATCAAATGGTTCCACAATGGTGTGAAGACCAACTATACCGTGATTCTCGATATCCGTAATGAGAGTGCTGTTGCAGCATTGGCGCTCCACCAGTGGCATCTCTATACTTATAACAACCGTATCTACACCCAACTCTTCAAGGAAATGTCGGCCGATAACTCGTTGGGGGAATACTGCAGGGCCATGCAACAGTCGCAGACCAACAAGACTGTTGGTGTGATTCTTCTGGTGCTGTTGCTTGTGTCTATTGTGCCGGCCTGGTATCTGCTCTATTATCGTCATCGCCTCTATGACCGTTTTATGAAGGATCAACAGCGTGAGACGGCGTTTGAGTTGTTGGACGATGAGATCCGACGTTTGGAGCTGGAAGACAACAACCTGCATGTGACCAATGCCGTGCTCGACAACTGTCTCTCCACACTGAAACATGAGACGATGTATTATCCCAGTCGCATCTGTCAGCTGCTGGATGCTGGAGATATGGTGTCGTTGGCAGAGGTGGCCACCTATTATCGTGAGATCTATGGCATCCTCAGTGCTCAGGCGATGCATCAGGTGGTTCCAACCAAACTTCACCTGAAACCTCTGCCGCATGGTATCCTTGGTGATGAGACCCTGGTGCGCTATTTATTTGAGATTCTCAAGAAACAGTCGGGCGAGAAACGTCCCGACATCCAATACCTCTCCCAGGAAGGCCCCTATGTGGAGGTGCATATCCCTATGCCTCAGCTGAAACTTTCAGAGGAACAGGCACGTGATCTCTTCACACCCTCGAAGGATCATCTGCCGTATCTGCTCTGCCGTCAGATTATCAGGGATCATGGTGAAGCCACCAACCGTAGAGGCTGTGGTATCTATGCCACATTGATAGAAGGAACAACAAATATGATCATAACATTACCAAGCGTATGGAAAGCTTCAAAGTAATTATAGTGGAAGACGTGCCCCTGGAGCTGAAAGGGACACAGGGTATCATCCGTAACGACATCCCAGAGGCTGAGATCATCGGTACGGCAGACAATGAACAGAGTTACTGGCGACTGTTGAAGCAGCAGGTGCCTGATCTGGTGCTCCTCGACTTAGGACTGGGTGGCTCCACGACTGTTGGCGTAGAGCTTTGCCGACATACCAAAGAGTCGCATCCAGAAGTGAAGGTGCTGATCTTCACGGGTGAGATCCTGAATGAGAAGCTCTGGGTGGATGTGCTCGATGCCGGGGCCGACGGTATTATCCTGAAGACGGGAGAGCTGTTGACGAGAAGAGATGTGTCGGCAGTGATGGACGGTAAGCAACTCGTATTCAACGAGCCTATCCTTGAGAAGATTGTGGAGCGTTTTAAAGCTGCCGTCAGCGGACAGCTCGTCAAGCAGGAGGCTGTCGTGAACTATGAGATCGACGAGTATGACGAGCGCTTCCTGAGGCATCTGGCTTTGGGTTATACCAAAGAGCAGATCACCAATCTGAGAGGCATGCCTTTTGGTGTGAAGAGTCTGGAGAAGCGCCAGAACGAACTCATCCAGAAGCTCTTCCCTGAGGGAACAACAGGTGTGAATGCCACGCGTCTGGTAGTGAAAGCCTTGGAGTTGCGCATTCTGGATATTGATAATCTGGAACCAGATGACGAATAAGTACCACCAACGCCTGGGCTGGCTCTGTCTGTCGGTAGTAATTGCCGAGACACTGCTGGTGATTCTCTCATGGCTCTTGTCTGCCATGAGGGTGGAAGGGGTACGCTCGTTACTTTCCTCAGAGGGCATCAGATGGTTCTTCAGCTCGTTCAATAACCTGATAGCCTCCCCAGTGCTGGTAGGACTCCTGCTGTTGCTGTGTGCCTTAGGATGTCTGCAGAAGAGTAGGGTGGCAGACATCTTCGGGGGTGAGAAAACCATCAACTTCCGTGACCGTCTGGCACTCTATGTGGCCTTGGCCTTCCTACTGATTTATGTGCTGATCATCGCCCTGTTGACGTTGATGCCTCATGCCATCCTGCTTTCAGCCACAGGTCATCTGTTCCCCTCAGCCTTCAGTCGCAGTCTGGTACCCATCATCGCCTTCGGCATCACGCTCTTCAGCGTAGCCTTTGGAATGATGGCAGGTGTGATGCGTAACCTGTCGGATATCCTGCAGGCCTTATCCTTTGGCATCGCCAAGGGCGCGCCACTTATTGTGATCTTCCTCTTTGCGGCGCAGCTGGTGGGATGCCTGCGCTTTGTATTCGGCTAACGCACAAATACCAGACAAGCCCACTGCTGATCCTCTTTCTGCTGCTGCAAGTTGAGCCCTAACGATTGGGCTTTGTCTATGAGTATCTGACAGTCGTCAGTATAGAATCCGCTTAGGATCAGTGTGGCACCCGTGTTCATCTTCGCCACAAACTGAGGCATATCGTTCAACAGGATGTTACGGTTGATATTCGCCATTACCAGATCGAAACTGCCTTCCACCTTATTTAATATAGAGGCATCGCCCAGAACAGATGCAAAACGGTCATCCACCTGATTGATGACAGCATTATGGCGTGCATTATCCACCGACCACTCATCGATATCATAACCCACAGCCTCCTGTGCACCCAGTTTGAGGGCACTGATGGAAAGAATGCCCGTACCCGTGCCGCAATCCAGTACTCTGCCCTTGGGTTGCAGTTCAAGCAGGGTGGAGCAGATCATGCGGGTGGTCTCATGGGTGCCAGTACCGAAAGCCAGCTTCGCATCGATCTCAATGGCTATATCTGGCATACTGTCTGGCAGATGTCTTCCGTCGTGGATCATCAGGTTATCAGAGATGATGATGGGCTCAAAACCCTCCTGTTCCCATTGCTCGTTCCAGTCGCGATCCTCTGCTTCACGTATTTCATAACTGATGTTGGTGCCCTCGAAGGGGAAATCCTCCAAGGCCGTTTGAAGAACAGCCACGTCAAAAACACTTTGTTGGACATAGCCTTTCAGCCCTGTCTCCGTCTCTTCAAACGTCTCGAACCCAGCCTCTCCTGCCATCGCAGCCAGAATGTCACTGGCGTCAACAGAATAGGGCGAAATGGTAAATTCTACTTCGAAATATCTCATAAGGATGTTAATTTTTAGGGCAAAATTACAAAAAATAGGGAAAATCCTCTCATAAGTTAGGGTTTTTCCCTATATTTGCACTGAAATTCGTTGTATTTTTGCAACGTGAATCTTTAAAATGACGAAGAAGATGAAAAAACTGTTATTAATTTCCATGCTTATCGGAGCCATGCCGTTGGCAATGATGGCTCAGGATGATGACCTCTATTTCATATCGAAAAAGAAGAAGTCGGTGGTGGTAGAGGAGGCTCAGGATCAGTTCGGCCTGCCGAAGGATACCTACTATGCTGGCAGCAATCGCAGTGTGGATGAATATAACCGCAGGTTCAGAAGCCAGGTGGAGCAGATTGGTGACTCAACGAAAGTGGATGTCATCGATTTCAATGGTGAGAAGGGTGTCTATCCGGATTCTCTTAAGGAGGATTTTAAGCTGACGAAGAAGATGACACGCTTCGATGATTACCAGTTGTCCGACAATGCCGCTTTCTGGGCAGGCTATCGTGCAGGCCGTTATGACTGGGGCTGGCATTCTCCTTGGTATTACAGCCGTTGGGGATGGTATGATCCCTGGTATTCTCCATATTACTACAGCAGCTGGTATTGGGTTTGGAACGATCCTTGGTATTATGGTTATGCCGGTTGGTATGATCCCTGGTATTATAGAGGCTATTGGGGCTGGGGGTATCCCTATTACTATCGTCCCGTTGTGGTTGTAAGTGGTGGCCCTCGTTATAGTCATATTGGCACAGGCACCATCCGTCGTAATGGCTCTACCTATAGCCGTCGTGGTGGCTTTAACGGATCTCGCGGCTATTACAATAGCGGCAGTCTGCGTCAGCGTGCTCACTCGATGAGTGGTGGCAGAACCTACAGCAGTGGCAATAACATCCGCAGTGGCAGTGGCAACTTCAGTGGCTATCGTGGCGGCATGTCTTCAGGCAGTTTCGGCGGTTCTCGCAGCAGTGGTGGCAACTTCGGCGGCTCACGTGGCGGAGGTGGTAGCTTTGGCGGCTCACGTGGCGGAGGCGGAGGCTTCAGCGGCTCACGTGGCGGAGGCCTTGGTGGCAGAAGATAGTATTCATCCAAAAGATAATAAGCATTAATAAGAAATATGATGAGAAAATTTTGTTTTGCAGCTTTTGCACTGGCAGTGGTTCTGCCTGCAGCTGCACAGGATACATATGAGAGTGCCCGTCTGCTGGGTAGCGATCTGAATGGTACAGCCCGTTATGTGGGTATGGGTGGTGCGATGGATGCCCTGGGTGCCGATCTTTCCACCATCTCTACGAACCCTGCTGGTATCGGCCTGTTCCGTCATTCACATGCCAGCATCAGTTTTGGCTTTGTGTCACAGCAGGATGCTGAGAAGTTCGACGGTAAGAGTAAGACCTCGATGAGTTTCGATCAGGCTGGATTTGTCTATTCTTCCAGAATCAGTCGCACCTCTTTCATCAACTTCTCGTTCAACTACCATAAGAGCAAGAACTTCAATCAGATCCTCAATGCTGCGAATTCGTTGAAAGGCTGCTCTCAGAATGGTTTGACCTATTCAAAGGCCGACGATGGCATCTATTACTTCGATCTGAACAGGCAGGGTGAGAACATTGGCTATTTTTCCCCCGACAATCGCTCATTGGCTTACAGTGAGTCTGATTATTTGAATGCCAATGCGCTGATGTCTGATTTTAAAACTCATGCAGCAGATCCAAAGGCAGATTGGATCTTCTATAATGAAGCCAATGCCTACACTTTCGACAGAGCCCATCGTGGTTGGATTAGCAACTTCGACTTCAACGTCAGTGGAAACTCGAATGATCGCTTCTACTGGGGTATCACCGTTGGCGTGAAGAGTGTGAACTATCGTGGCTACAGCGAGTATGGCGAGGCCCTGATCAATAAGGATAATGATCCCATCGGTTCTGTGGCTGTCTCCGACGAGCGTCGTATCAAGGGTACAGGTGTTGATGTGACGGCAGGTGTCATTTTCCGTCCTTCTGCTGAGTCACCTTTCCGCATCGGTTTAACGGTCTCTACACCTACATGGTATGACCTCTCTACCAGCAACGACACCTATATCCTTAATAATACGTCTAACCCTTACGGATATGATCAGGGTAAGAGCAACCAGAACTATGACTTCAAGTTCTATACCCCTTGGAAGTTTGGTTTGAGTCTGGGCCATACCATCGGCACACAGGTAGCTCTGGGTTTTGGCTATGAGTTCTCCGACTATACCTCATCAACCAATCGCGTGAACAAGGGCGATACCTACTGGTATGACAACTACGGTTATTCTCCCTCATACACCGACGAAGTGATGAAGCGCAATACCGACCAGTCTCTGAAAGGTGTGCATACCATCAGAGTTGGTGCTGAGTTCAAGCCTGTGACAGAGTTCGCCATCCGTCTCGGTTACAACTATGTGTCTTCACCTTATGAGGAGAACGGTGTCCGTGATGCGAAGCTGGAGTCGCCTGGCGTGTCTTATTCTTCTACCACCGACTATGTGAACTGGAAGGACACCCATCGCATCACTTGTGGTGTAGGCTATAAGGTTGGTGGCATGAATATCGACCTCGCTTATCAGTATAACATGACGAAAGGTGACTTCCATCCCTTCCAACCTTATGCAGGTAATACAGGTGTGAAGGACGTGAAGTTCAACCGTCACCAGCTGTTGCTGACCCTCGGATATACATTCTAAATGAAACAATTCTGTATATAAATGCGGCTTTATGCAAATAAGGCCGCTTTTTTTTGCTTATTCAACCAAAAAGTAGTAACTTTGCGCAAAATTTTGTATAAACATTATAAATTATGAAGAAACTGTTATTGGGAGACGAGGCTATTGCCCAGGGCGCCATCGATGCTGGCCTGAGTGGAGTCTATGCCTACCCTGGAACACCTTCGACGGAGATCACCGAGTATATTCAGGACTCACCCGTCGCTAAGGAGAGAAATATCCATCGCCGCTGGTCCACCAATGAGAAGACCGCTATGGAGGCCGCCCTCGGAATGTCGTATATGGGCAAGCGTGCGCTGGTGTGTATGAAACATGTGGGATTGAATGTCTGCGCAGATCCGTTTGTTAACTCTGCCATGACAGGTACTAACGGTGGTCTGATTGTGCTCGTGGCTGATGATCCCTCGATGCACTCCTCACAGGATGAGCAGGACTCTCGTTTCTACGCCAAGTTTGCCATGATTCCTACCTTTGAGCCCAGCTCTCAGCAGGAGGCCTACGACATGATGGGTGAGGCTTTCGACCTGTCAGAGCAGCTCCATCTGCCCATTCTGATGCGTGTCACCACCCGTATGGCCCACAGCCGTGCTGTGGTAGAGGTGAAGGAGACGCCTCGTGAGCAGAATGCTTTGAACTACGATGCACAGGCCAGTAACTGGGTGTTGCTGCCAGCCTTCGCCCGCAAGCGTAATGTGGTGGTAACAGGTCAGCAGCCCCTTCTCGAGCAGATGGCTGTGGATTCCAAATATAATAAGTATATCGATGCTGCCGATCATAAGTTGGGTATCATTGCCAGTGGTATTGCCTACAACTATCTGATGGAGTGCTATCCCGATGGTTGTCCTTACCCTGTGCTGAAGATCTCTCAGTACCCGATTCCTAAAAAGCTCATTCGTCGTATGACCGACGATTGTGAGTTTGTGCTGATTGCCGAAGAGGGTCAGCCGTTTATCGAGGATCAGGTGCGTGGCGTGATGCCTGGCAATGCAGTCATCAAGGGTCGTCTCACGGGTGAGCTGCCTCGTACGGGCGAACTCAATCCCGACTTCCTGAAGAAAGCCCTTGGTATTGAGAGCTCAGAGAGCTACGCACCATGTGAGGATGTCACCCCACGTCCGCCTGCACTCTGTCAGGGTTGCGGACACCGTGATGTCTATACCGCTTTGAACGAGGTGCTGAAGGAGTATCCCAATGCCCGTGTGTTTGGTGATATCGGTTGCTATACACTGGGCTTCCTGCCGCCTTATAAGGCCATCCACTCTTGTGTGGATATGGGTGCCTCTATCACGATGGCTAAGGGTGCCAGCGATGCAGGTCAGTGGCCAGCCGTAGCGATCATCGGCGACTCTACGTTTACCCACTCAGGTATGACGGGCTTGCTCGATGCCATCAACGAGAATGCGGATATCACCGTCATCATCTCTGACAACCTGACAACAGCCATGACGGGTGGTCAGGATTCTGCCGGCACGAATAAGTTTGAGGCTATCTGTAAGGGGCTCGGTCTGTCAGAGGATCACCTGAAGGTGGTGAACCCCATCCCCAAGAACATGCCTGAGATCACACAGGCCATCCATGATGAGATCAACTATCATGGTGTGAGTGTCATCATTCCGCGTCGTGAGTGCATGCAAACTTTACAACGTCATCTTAAACAAAAGAAAGCAGCAAAATGAAAACAGATATAATTCTTTGCGGAGTAGGAGGACAGGGTATCCTCTCTATCGCCACGATTATCGGTGAGGCTGCCATGAAGGAGAACCTCTACATCAAACAGGCAGAGGTTCACGGCATGAGCCAGCGTGGTGGTGATGTGCAGTCAAACCTGCGTATCTCCAGCAATCCCATCTCCAGCGATCTGATTCCCCTGGGTGGTGCCGACGTGATTATCTCTATGGAACCGATGGAGGCCCTGCGCTATCTGCCGTTCCTGGCTAAGGACGGTTGGATCATCACTTCCAGCACGCCCTTCGTGAATATCCCCAACTATCCCGACATCGAGACCATCAAGGCCGATCTCCAGAAGATCAACAATGTGATCATGCTGGATATCGAACAGGCAGCCAAGGATAATGGTGTGCCCCGTTCTGCCAATGTCATCCTGTTGGGTGCTGCAATGTCATCCTGTTGGGTGCTGCTCAGAAGGCACTGGGCATCGAGTACGATAAGCTTGAGGATGCCATCCGTCGTGTCTTCGGACGCAAGGGCGAGGCCATCGTCGAGGCAAACATCAAGGCTCTGGCCATCGGTAAACAAGCTCAGAAGTAATGGAAACACCAATTAAGAAAGAAATCGTTGACGGGTTGGTGGCCGAGCTTGGCATTGAGGATTTTGCCAAGGCTACGATCCGTGAGGTGAAGCAGGTGGCTGCCAAATCCGAGAAGGCGAGTGGGGTAGAGTTCATCAAGATGGAGATGGGCATCCCTGGTCTGCCTGCGGCTCAGGTAGGTGTCGATGCTCAGTGGTATCGCCCATTCCTATCCCGATATTCAGGGAGCGCCTGTGCTGAAGGAGGCTGCCTCTCAGTTTGTGAAGGCGTTCATCGGTGTGGACATCAAACCCGAGGGCTGCATCCCCGTGACTGGTTCGATGCAGGGCACCTTCGCTTCGTTCCTCACCTGTTCGCAGCGCGATAAGCAGAAGGATACCGTGTTGTTCATCGACCCGGGCTTCCCTGTTCAGAAGATGCAGCTCGAGGTGATGGGTGTAAAGTATCAGACCTTCGATGTGTATGATTTCCGTGGTGAGAAGCTGGGCCCGAAACTCGAGAGTTATCTCTCCAAGGGTAACATCTGCGCTATCGTGTATTCCAACCCCAACAACCCCTCGTGGATCTGTCTGCGTGAGGAGGAGTTGAAGGTGATCGGTGAACTCGCTACGAAATACGATACCATCGTGATGGAGGATCTGGCTTATTTCGCCATGGACTTCCGTAAGGATCTTTCAAAACCGTTTGAGGCTCCCTATCAGGCTACGGTGGCTCGCTATACCGACAACTACATGCTGCTTATCAGCGGCTCTAAGGCGTTCAGCTATGCAGGCGAGCGTATCGGTGTCACCTGTATCTCCGATGCCCTGTTCCATCGTCATTTCGATGTCCTGTCGGAGCGCTATCAGGGTCTGCCCTTCGGCCCCGTGTTCTCCACTCGTATGCTTTACGCCCTGAGTTCAGGCACGAGCCATAGTGCCCAATATGCGTTGGCCGCCATGCTCAAAGCCGCCTACGAAGGCAAGTACGACTTCCGTAAGGAGGTCATCGTATATGGTGAGCGGTGTGTCAGCCATCTGCCTGATCACCTGCGGTTCTGAACAGGAAGGCCTGCGCGTGTGTACTTCTTTCATCGAGGATCATCAATACGATCTCTTGGAAGAACGCATGAAAATTTTCGAAGCAAACAATCCCCGATAAAATCAATTCCCCAACCACTTCAACATGGTTGGGGATTTTTCTTAGTAGTGTCCTATGCACGACGTAGTCCCCAGCGCCGTCAGTATCGCCGATGCAATCGACACGATGATCTGTGCAATGAACTTTGCAGTCTCTTTCTTCGTCATAACTCACCTCCTTTCTTTAAGGATTAATCACTGGAGGAATGTCGGTACCCGAGTTACTATCACTGTTCTGGTTCTCACCGCCATTCTCATTATCCTCAATCTCCCCAGAGTCCCCCGACGTCACACGCTTC
>ONAE01000016.1 GCA_900315695.1 uncultured Prevotella sp.
CTCTCACCCGTTCTATACTGGTAAGAGCAAGCTCGTTGACACCGCAGGTCGTGTCGATAAGTTCATGAGCCGCTACGGTAAGGCTGCGAAGAAGTAAGAGCATACGAAAGTTTGCTTTCAGTCTGCCGAACGTAAGCAGGCTCGACTGAAAGTCAAGGCTGCGAAGAAATAAGAGATACTCTTAAGGATTTAGAAAAGGTGCGTTTTTGGTAGTTGCATATGCCAAAGCGCACCTTTTCACATTTATCGAAGTGAAAAAAAGTAAAAACATGCTTCTTTTTCACTTCTTTTTTGTATCTTTGCCCCAAAGTATGCATTTTAATAGTTACTAGATATTATATACTAAGAATGAAAACCGTTTATGAATTCTCTGTCAAGGACAGAAAAGGTAAAGACGTATCTCTGAAAGAGTACGCCAATGAGGTGTTGCTGATTGTCAATACAGCAACCAAGTGTGGATTCACCCCGCAGTATGATGAGCTGGAGGCGCTCTACAAGAAGTACCATGCTCAGGGCTTCGAGATCCTCGACTTCCCATGCAACCAGTTCGGACAGCAGGCCCCTGGTACCGACGAGAGCATCCACGAGTTCTGTAAGCTGAACTTCGGCACTGAGTTCCCACGCTTCAAGAAAGTCAAGGTAAACGGCGACGATGCCGACCCCCTCTTCAAGTTCCTGCAGGAGCAGAAAGGCTTCGCCGGATGGGACATGAATCATCAGCTTACGCCGATTCTCGAAGAGATGCTGTCGAAAGAGGATCCCGACTATAAGCAGAAACCCACCATCAAGTGGAACTTCACCAAGTTCCTCATCAACAAGAAGGGACAGGTGGTAGCCCGTTTCGAGCCCACAGAGAACATTGAGAACATTTCCAAGCAGATTGAGGAGTTGCTGAAATAGACCGCTAGTTAGCTTCAGACTTACAATCATAATAAAAGGCCCGTTTCACAACGAGCCTTTTACTTACTTAAAAAACTAAATTAATCAACCATAAACCTTAACCATTAAAATCTTTTTCTGATGCAAAGGTATAACTCTTTCCCTAAATAGCTGTTTACTTTATATTATTTTATGTTTAAAATTCGTGATTTCACGTTTTTTAGACACAAAATCACGATTTTCAAACAAAAATCACCCCAAAGCGGTCGATTTTATCCTAAAAAACTTGCGAATTTGGAAATTAAGGCATATATTTGCACGGAATTTAAACATAGCCAAGATGAACCTATACTTACTATTAAACCTTGCCTCTGTGGTGGTAATCATCATTTTAATCTTTTTAGGCAGGCTTATTTATATGCGCGGCAAGCGTCTGAGGGAGAAATTATACATGGGTTATGTGTTTACCAATATCACCCATGAGCTGCTCACTCCCCTCACCGTACTTTCCGCGTCCGTTGACAAGATGCGCGAAGAAGTACCTCAGATGTCGCACGACTATGACCTCATGCAGATCAACATCCAGCGTATGGTGAGAATGCTCCAACAGATTCTGGAGACCAGCAAGTCGCAGGCCGGAGAGCTGAAACTGCTTTGTGCCCAAGGCGACGTGATGCGCTATATCCGTGAGACAGCCCAGTATCTGGAGCCCCTCATTGCGAAAAAGAAGATGAAATACACCATCGAGTGCCATCCGGAAAGCATGATCGGATGGATTGACACCGACAAACTCGACAAGATCATTTATAATCTGGTGTCCAACGCAGCCAAGTATTGCAGGGAAAACGGAGAAGTGAACGTCATCGTGACAACCAACGATAATTACGACCGTATCCGCATCGTGGTGAGTGACACGGGATTCGGCATCCCCAAAGACAAGATGAAGACCCTCTTCCGACGCTTCCAGGATGGCGAATACCGACAGAACAAGAACATCGGCACAGGTCTCGGCCTCGCCCTCACCCACGACCTCGTGCATCTGCACAGAGGCACCATCAAATGCAAGAGCGAGATCGACAAAGGCACCATCTTCACCATCGAGTTGCCCATCAACAAGGAGGCTTACACCCCAGACCAGATCTACGAGGACCACCAGATAACCTTCGAAAGTTCAAAGAATCCATACATCGAGCAGAAAGAGTCGCAGACCGACTTCGATGCCGTCCTCAACCTGAACGAACTCCCACATGAGCACAGCACCAGTCTGCTTATTGTGGAAGACAATCCCGACCTGTTGATGCTGATGCACCAGCTGATGAGTACCTATTATAATATATATATAGCGACAAACGGATTCGAAGCCCTCGAGATCATCCAGGACAAGCAGATCGATCTCATCATCTCAGATGTGATGATGCCTGAGATGGACGGATTCGAGTTCACCAGGCAATTAAAGAATGATCCCGACTATGCTCACCTCCCCATTATCCTGCTGACGGCGAAGCGCGAGATGGACGATGAGCAAAGAGCCCTGCTCCTTGGAGCCGACGATTATCTCACCAAACCGTTCAAGCTGAAAGAACTCAAGATCCGCGTGGACAACATCATCCAGAACCGCAAACGTGCCAGGACAGAGAATAAGGCGGAGGAGTCACAGGAAGAAGAGCCACGCGAGCTCACCCCCGACGAATTGTTCCTGCAACGGGCGCGCCAAATGGTTTTCGACCATCTGGACGACGACGACTACGATCGCGATGCCCTGGCCTCCGACATGGGCGCCAGCGCCTCCACCTTATACAATAAGTTGCGCGCCATCGCCAATGTCAATGTCACCACTTTCATTCGTGGCATCCGCATGGACGAGGCCAAACGTATCGCCACGGAAAACCCTGAAATACGCATCAGTGACCTCGCCTATCGGGTGGGATTCCGCGATCCCCGCTACTTCTCAACCACCTTCAAGAAGCATTTTGGCATGCAACCGACGGAGTTTCTCGACAGTCTGAGACAAAAAAAATGAAAATAAACATGATTTGACGCGGTCAATTCATATTAATTGTGTACCTTTGCACGCGGATATTACCAATCCTAAACTTTATAATTTATGGCTAAACAGAAAAAATTCATCCTCCAAGAGAGTGAGATTCCTACACAGTGGTACAACATTCAGGCCGACATGCCCAACAAGCCCATGCCGCCCATCCATCCCGTCACCAAGCAGCCTTTAGGCGTTGATGACCTGGCACACATCTTCCCACGCGAGTGCTGCGTTCAGGAGCTGGACACAGAGCACCGTTGGATCGACATCCCCGAGGATGTGCTCGAGAAGTATAAGTACTACCGCTCTACCCCGCTGGTGCGCGCCTATGCCCTCGAAGAGGCCCTCGGCACCCCTGCTCACATCTATTTCAAGAACGAGAGTACCAACCCCCTGGGTTCACATAAGATCAACTCCGCCCTGCCCCAGTGCTATTATGCCAAGCAGGAAGGTACGACCAATGTCACCACCGAGACAGGTGCAGGCCAGTGGGGCGCAGCCCTCAGCTATGCCGCCAAGATCTACGGTCTCGACTGTGCCGTCTATCAGGTGAAGATCACCATGCAGCAGAAGCCCTACCGCTCCAGCATCATGCGTACCTTCGGAGCCGTTGTCGAGGGCTCTCCCTCGATGTCAACCCGTGCTGGTAAGGACATCCTCACGAAGGATCCCACCCACTCAGGCTCACTCGGCACCGCCATCTCTGAGGCAGTAGAGCTCGCCACCACCACACCGAACTGTAAATACACCCTCGGTTCCGTGCTGAATCACGTAGGTCTCCACCAGACCATCATTGGTTTGGAGGCCGAGAAGCAGATGCAGATGGCAGGCGAATATCCCGACATCGTGATCGGTTGCTTCGGTGGCGGTAGTAACTTCGGCGGTATCTCCTTCCCCTTCATGCGTCACAACCTGCTTGACGGTAAGAACACAGAGTTCATCGCAGCCGAGCCTGACAGCTGTCCGAAGCTCACACGCGGTCAGTTCCGCTACGACTTCGGCGACGAGGCAGGCTACACCCCGCTGCTGCCGATGTACACCCTGGGCCACAACTTCAAGCCCAGCAATATCCACGCAGGTGGTCTGCGTTACCACGGTGCCGGCATGATCATCTCCCAGCTCATCAAAGACGGACTGATGCACGGTGTTGACATCCCACAGCTCGAGACCTTCGAGGCTGGTATGCTCTTTGCCCGCACAGAGGGTATCATCCCTGCTCCTGAGAGCACCCACGCCATTGCAGCCACCATCCGCGAGGCTAAGAAATGCAAGGAGACTGGCAAGGAAAAGGTTATCCTCTTCAACCTCTCAGGTCACGGACTCATCGACATGCCGTCATACGAGGCTTACATCAAGGGCGATCTGCAGAATTACACCGTCACCGACGAGATGATCGCCGCTAACCTAGCAGAGCTCGACAAACAGTAATCGAGCATACGCATATTAAGCCATCTCATCCTGACACTTGGCAGGATGGGATGGTTTAGAAAAACTTTCTACTTTTGCAGATAAAAATAAAGGAGATATGAATAAGAATGAGAAATTTGTGATTACCATCAACCGCGAAGTCGGTACTGGTGGACGTACGGTAGGACGTAAACTGGCAGAGAAATTAGGTGTAAAATACTGCGATAAGGCCATCGTTGAGGGACTGACGCATAAGTTCGGCCTAACCATTGAGCGCATTGAGGAGATTAAGGCACAGAAGAAGTCATGGTGGAATGACATCAACAACTACTATAACACGCTTGTCAACAGTACCCATCAGCCTATGGAAGCTGAGGTAAAACTCGACAATCAATCTTTGTTCGAAACCGAGAAGCGCATTCTGGAGGAAGTAGCCGAGCAGTCATCGTGCGTTGTGGCAGGTCGTACAGGATTCATGGTATTCCGCGAGTGGCCCAACCACCTGAACATCTTCCTTCAGGCTTCGATGCCGCATCGTATAGAGCGCATTATGCGTCGCCAGAACGTCAGTGAGCAGGAGGCTCGTGACATCATCGAGAAGATGGACACCAGCCGCGAGACTTACATCAAGAAATATGAGGATACCTCGCGTTACGATACCCGCAACTATGATCTCGTCATTTCGACAGACGAACTGAGCGAAGATGAGGTCGCAGAGGTCATTATGGCCTTCATCAATCGTACAAATAAGTAAGGTACATAGAAAAGTTACCCTTTGGTAACTTACCTTTGGGTAACTTTTCTATGTTCCTTACTTAATTCTTTCAGAATCCATATCATTTATGTTGCTTTATTACTAGTTTTTGAAGCACTATTTGCCATTTTGCTCACATGCCACACGTATTTAGAAAATAAATTCTGATTCGTCTGCCTGAGGTGTATCAGCTTCCATAAACATCACGAAATAGACGGGCATATACGTCACTTTGCCGTCTTGATAAACCTTGCGCTCGTTAGAAATAACAGTGGCCGCTAGGACATTGTACTCAGGAACTTTCAGAAGATTGTTGAGAGCACTGTGTTCGGTGTAGTCCTTGCCCGACTTGACTTCAATCGGGTGGGCGAACGACTTGCCTATCTACTTAGGAATGGGCAGGTCGTAATTAATCAAAAGAGAGCGTTGCGCGTTGCAGTGTTGCAGTTAAAAAAGACAGAATGCTTCTCATGAACTGCAACACTGCAACGCTGCAACAGTTTCCATTTTGGAAATAGTTGCATCTTCTTTCAGTTCACCTGTCTCAAATACATTTGCTTTTTTTATTTTTGGTAACTTTTATTGTTCTTTAACGCAAAAACCCCCATCGCATCACTGCGACGAGGGCATTGTTAACCAATAAATAAAAACCTAAAACTTATGCAATATCAATCTGGCGTGAGAGTTTTACTTTCTCTTCAACGAGCTTCGGAAGCTCTACGGTGAGCACGCCATTCTCAACCTTTGCAGAGATCTCTTCCTTCTTCACATCATCTGGCAAGATCAGGGTCTGCTCGAACTTTGAGTAAGAGAACTCACGACGCAGGTAGCGGGTGTTCTTGTCCTCCTCCTTCTTCTCGTTCTTGCTCTCCATCTTGATGATCAGGTTGCCCTCATCATTGATGTGTACGTTGAAGTCCTCCTTCTTCATGCCCGGTGCGGCCAATTCTACGGTATAGGCCTTGTCGCTTTCTTTCACATTGATTGCTGGTGCTGTGCAGTTTGCCTTCGGCATAAACTCAGTATCAAACAAATCATTGAACACACTAGGAATCCAACTGTTACTTCTCATTACTGGCATCATAATTTTTACCTCCTAATTTTATTTTTTAATTGTTATACATGTTACTATTTTTACGATTACCTTTCGGCTCTCACCATGCATGAGGCAATTAAAATGCCAGAGGATTTTTATATGTCAATCTGTCGCAATTGAACGACATATTGTCAGAGCAGCAGCAACAGAGGGTACGGGAGAGATCACGACGGAACGCTTGCCGTTGGCCTCACGGAAGTTGCACTGGCGTGGGTGGTTCGACACGTAATTGAGAACTTTGCCAAAGGCTTCGCTCTGGAAATAGGGGCTATTGGTGTTGCTGACGAAAAAGAGATACATGTGACCTTGTTTCAGCATGATCTTCTCGATGCCCAGTTGCTTGCCATAGACACGGAGGGGCACCACACTGATCAGCTCCTCGGCCACTGCGGGAATCTCACCGAAGCGGTCTCTGAGGCGTGAGCGATAGGCTTCCAACGAGGCATCCAGGTCGTGACGGTTGGCCAGGTTGTCGAGTTCGCGATAGAGCAGCATGCGCTCAGAGTCGCTGGGGACGTACTGATCGGGGAAATACATCTCGATATCGGATTCGAGGGCACAGTCGTCAACGAAGCTTATGGTGTTCAGGACATTACCTGAATCCGCAGGACTATTGTCTTTAACACCTTGTATTCCTGAATCCTTGTCATCCTGCGGCATCTCGTTACGCAGCTCCGCCATTGCCTGATTGAGGATCTTCTGATAGGTCTCATAGCCGAGATCGGAGATGAAGCCGCTCTGTTCGGAGCCCAGCAGATTGCCGGCACCGCGGATGTCGAGATCCTGCATGGCGATATTGATGCCTGAGCCGAGGTCGGAGAAGTTCTCGAGGGCTTCCAGACGTCGGCGGCTATCAGCAGGCAGATCGGCCAGCGGCGGTGCCAGGAGGTAGCAGAATGCCTTGCGGTTGCCTCGACCCACGCGACCACGCATCTGGTGGAGGTCGGAGAGTCCGAAGTTATGCGCACTGTTGATGATGATCGTGTTGGCATTGGGGATGTCGATGCCGTTCTCAACGATAGTGGTGGAGAGCAGCACGTCGTAGTCGTAGTTGGAGAAGTCGAGGATGATCTTCTCAAGTTCCTCGGGCTTCATCTGTCCATGTCCGATAGCCACACGGGCATCAGGGATATATTTATGAATCATCTCGGCGATATGGGTAAGGTCGCTGATACGATTGTTGACAAAGTAAATCTGTCCGTTGCGCGACATCTCGAAGTTGATGGCATCGGTGATGATCTCCGCGCCGAAGGTGTGGATCTCCGTCTGGATGGGATAGCGGTTGGGCGGCGGTGTCTGGATGACACTGAGGTCGCGGGCTCCGACGAGTGAGAACTGGAGGGTACGGGGGATTGGCGTAGCCGACATCGTGAGGGTATCAACATTCGACTTCAGCTGGCGCAGTTTCTCCTTGGTAGAGACGCCAAACTTCTGTTCCTCGTCGATGATAAGCAGGCCGAGATCCTTGAACTTGACCGACTTGCTGATGAGCTTATGCGTACCTATTAATATATCTACCTTTCCATCGGCCAGATCTTTCAGGATGGCAGTGGTCTGTTTGGTGGTGCGGGCCCGGGTGAGGTATTCCACGCGGACGGGCATATCCTTCAGTCGGCTCGTGAACGTACGGAAGTGCTGATAAGCCAATACGGTGGTAGGCACAAGTACCGCCACCTGCTTGCCATCGGTAGCTGCCTTGAAGGCGGCACGCACGGCGACTTCGGTCTTGCCGAAGCCCACATCACCACATACCAGACGATCCATGGGCTTCGCCATCTCCATATCGGCCTTCACATCCTGCGTGGCCTTCAGCTGGTCGGGGGTGTCCTCATAAAGGAAGCTGGCCTCCAGCTCATGTTGCAGATAGGTATCGTGACTGAAAGCGAAACCTTTTTCACGACGGCGCTTGGCGTAGAGTTTGATAAGATCGCGGGCGATATCCTTGATATGCTTTTTCGTACGTTCCTTCATGCGCTCCCACTGGCCTGTGCCAAGGGTGGAGAGACGGGGACCTTCGCCACCATCCTGCGACTTGTATTTCGACACCTTATATAAAGAGTGGATCGACACGTAGATGCTGTCGCCATGCTGATAGGTGATCTTGATCATCTCCTGATAGGTCTCCTCGCCCTTCGCATTGGTGACAGGCATACGCACCAAGCCACCGAACTTTCCGACGCCGTGATCTACATGCACCACAAAATCGCCGATTTCAAACTGCTGGATCTCCTTCAGCGTGAGTGCCATCTTACCACTGCGGGCCTTGTCGCTCTTGAGGTTGTATTTATGGAAACGGTCGAAGATCTGGTGATCGGTGAAGAAGCAGATGCGGAGGTCATCGTCGGCAAAGCCTTCGTGAAGCGTTTTTTCTACTGGTGTGAAGACAATATCCCTAGCCATTTCGTCAAAGATATCCTTCAGACGCTCGTTCTGCTTCTGACTGTCGGCAAGGATATAGATCTGATAGCCCTGCAACAGATAGTCCTCGAACGACTTGGTGAGCAGGTCGAAGTTCTTATGGAAGAGGGGCTGCACGGTGATATGAAACTGCAGGGCCGTGAAGTCGGGTGCTGAGGGACGATGGCCGAACTCGATGCGACGGAAGGTGCCTGCATCCTCCACAAACCGCGCACCCGTGATGAGCTGCAGCTCCTTACGCATCTGCTGTTCGATCTCATGCTGCTCCATCTCCGTAGCCCCACTCATCTGCTCGGCCTTTGCCTGAGCGGAGAAACCCTCCTGATAAGTGCGGTCGATGGCATCGCGAACATAATAATAATCCTTGGTGACAATCAGCGTCTCCTTCGGCAGGAATGAGAGAAAGGGCACCTTATCCTCCGTACCCACCAGTTCGGGCACGATCTCCACCTGGGTGCGCTGATCCTTCGACAACTGATCCTCGACCTCAAACGTGCGGATGGAGTCGATGTCATCGCCAAAGAAGTCGATGCGGTAAGGATATTCGCAACTATAGGAATAGACATCGAGGATGGAGCCGCGCACGGCAAACTGACCTGGTTCATAGACATAATCGACCTCATGGAAACCAAACTCACGAAGTGTCTTCTCTATGTCGGAGACGGCGATGGTCTGATCTTTCTCCAGAGACAGTGTGCGGGAGTCGAGGTTTTTCTTCGAGACCACCAGCTCTGCCAAAGCCTCGGGATAGGTCACGACGTAGCGCACGGAAGTGAGTCGCGTCAGCACCTCGGTGCGCAGAATCTCGCTGGCAGCATCACGCTGGGCATACTTCACGGCACGCCGATAACTGGAAGGGAAGAACAGCACCTGATCGGTACCCATCAGTTGGGTGAGATCGTGATAGAAATAACCTGCCTCCTCAGCATCCTGAAGCACAAAAAGCATCTGTGTCTGACACTTGGAAGCCAAACTGGCAAACATCATCGGGGCGGATGAGCCCAATAAACCTTCGAGGAAAATTCTCTTCTCAGAACTTTTCCCCAACAGTTTCGCCAGTGCCGACACCTGGGGCAACTGGACATAAAATTTCTCTAATTCCTGTATATTCATCGCGAATCGGATGCAAAAATACGAAAAAATTTGGTATTTTAAGCACTTATTCGTAACTTTGCACCATAATTCCGAAAAAAAGATGCATCAAAGCGATAGTATAGTCATCATACCGACTTATAATGAGAAGGAAAACATCGAGAAAATTATCCGTGCGGTGTTTGCCTTAGACAAGGTGTTCCATATTCTTGTGATTGACGACGGCTCTCCCGACGGGACTGCTGCCATTGTAAAAGTGCTCATAGCCAATGAGTTCTCAGACCGTCTGTTTATCCTGGAGCGTAAAGGCAAACTGGGACTGGGCACAGCCTATATCACAGGTTTCAAATGGGCATTGGAACGCGACTATGAGTATATTTTTGAGATGGATGCCGACTTCAGTCATGATCCCCATGACCTGCCGAGACTCTATGCGGCCTGTCATGACGAGGGTAACGATGTGGCCATCGGTTCACGCTATGTGACGGGTGTGAATGTGGTGAACTGGCCCATCGGACGTGTGCTGATGAGTTACTTCGCCTCGAAATACGTCAGGATCGTGACTGGCTTCCTGGTTCACGACACCACAGCGGGTTTCGTGTGCTACAAGCGTCGCGTGTTGAAGACCATCGAGCTGGATAAAATACGTTTTAAGGGCTATGGCTTCCAGATTGAGATGAAATATACAGCCTATAAGATCGGCTTTAAGATCAAGGAGGTAAGCGTGATCTTCGTAAACCGCTGCGAAGGCACCAGCAAGATGTCGGGGGGCATCTTCGGTGAGGCGTTCTTCGGTGTGATGCGACTCCGCTGGGATGGCTGGATGAGAAAATATCCCAAGATTAAGACAGAATAATATAAGAACAAAAAGTGAAGCTATTATTTAAAATACTATACATCATCTATCAGATCATTATAGGCTTGCCTGTTCTGGTTTTCATTACGATACTAACGGCACTGGAGGTGGGCATTGGCACCACCATCGGTGACGGGCACTTCTGGGGCTATTACCCGGGAAAGTGGTGGGCCAAGGTGATCGTGAGAACATTGTTGCTACCCATTAAGATTGAGGGACAAGAGAACCTTGAGAAGGATCAGAGCTACGTGTTTGTGGCGAATCATCAGGGCATCTTCGACATCTTCGTGATCTACGGCTATCTGGGGCGCAACTTCAAATGGATGATGAAATATGAGTTGGGCAAGATTCCGTTTATCGGCTATGCCTGTAGGAAATCCCACCAGATCTTTGTTGACAAGCGTGGCCCTAAGAAGATTCAAAGAACCTACGAGCGTGCCCGCGAGATTCTGCAGGAAGGATATAGTGTGACGGTGTTCCCAGAGGGTGCCCGTTCGTTCACAGGTCATATGGGTATCTTCAGAAAGGGTGCCTTCGCACTCGCCGACGAGTTGCAGTTGCCTGTGGTGCCCCTGACCATCAACGGCTCGTTTGACATCCTGCCACGCACGAAGGGATTCATCAATCTCATCAACTGGCATCCACTGACACTCACCATCCACCAACCCATCTACCCCATCGGACAAGGGCCTGACAATGTGAATGCCACGATGCGTCAGGCTTACGACTCCGTGATGTCGGGCTTAGAACACAAATACCAAGGTTATATAGAAAATCCTGATCAATGATTGCAAGAAGTTTTATTCTATTCCTGTTACTAGACATTCTGCCATTCCTGTATTTTTATCTGCGTTTCTTCTACAAAAAGGCAGAAATGTGGAAGCAAGTGTTGTTGTGGATTCCCTGTGTGCTGATGGTGGCCTATACCACCTATCTGGCAATGGAACCCAACTTCATTCCCGACAACGACCGTATCCTTATTTTATATTTCTACCTGCTACTGATCGGACTGGTGATAGCTCCCATGTGGATATTCATCCTTTGTTCGCTTGCGGGCAGAGGCTGCTCAGCACTCGTCAGGAAGTTTTGCGCGAAGGATAAAGAGACGCCCCGCAGGAACTACGGTAACTTTCTTGGCCTGATACTTATCCCCGTCGTCTGGTTTATCGTACTTTGGGGTGCGTTCCCCGGGTTCAACAAGTTTGAGGTGAACCATACTGAATACGAGTCAGAAGCACTCCCCGAAGCCTTCGACGGCTATCGCATCGTGATTTTCTCGGATGCCCACGTAGGCAGCTACCAGAAGCGCAACACCTTTGTGCTCGAAGAGGCCATCGACAGTATGAATGCCCAGAAACCTGACATGATCGTGTTTACTGGCGATCTGCTGAACATTCAGCCTGCAGACCTCTATCCACATATCAAGACCCTGAGCAAACTCAAGGCTAAGGACGGCGTGTTCTCGATTCTCGGCAATCACGACTATGCTGAATACTTAGGCTGCGACGAGGCCATCAAGGCGGCAAACATCAAGGAGACCATCAGTCTGGAGAAGCAACTGGGCTGGACTCTTCTGCTCAATGAGAACCGAAAGATTACACACGACAAGGATCATTTCATCCTCGCTGGTATGGAGAACGATGGCGACGGCAAGCACTTCCCTCAGAAAGGTGATATCAACAAGACACTTGAGAATGTGAACGACAGTGATTTCATCCTGATGCTGGAGCACGACCCATCATCCTGGCGACGGAAGATCATTCCTGACGGAAGAGCACAGCTCACCCTCAGCGGACATACCCACGCCATGCAGTTCAACATCCTCGGCTGGTGCCCGATGTCGGTTTTAGGCAGAGAGTTCTGGGGCTGGTATGAGGAAGGCCATCAGAAGCTGTTTGTCACAGCAGGTTTGGGTGGATTGATCCCCTTCCGCTTCGGTGCCACGGGTGAGATCGTGATTCTGACGCTGAAAAAGAAATAGTAATCCTTATCAACAACTTAAAACCAAATAATTATGAGAAAGAATGTTTTCAAGCTGGCCATGATCGTAATGGCACTGTTCCTTTCCACTGCCTGTTTTGCTCAGGCAGGAAAAGTGAACAACTTCCGCATCAAGCGCGGAACGAATGTGAGTCACTGGCTGTCGCAGTCAGAGCAGCGTGGTGAGGCCCGTCGCCTCCATATTCAGGAGGATGACTTCGCACGTCTTGAGTCGTTAGGTTTCGACTTCGTGCGTATCCCCATCGACGAGGTGCAGTTCTGGGATGAGAAGGGCAACAAGCTGCCTGAGGCCTGGGATCTGCTGAACAATGCCCTCGACTGGAGCCGCAAGCACAATCTGCGTGCCATCGTGGATCTGCACATCATCCGTTCACATTATTTTAATGCCGTCAACGAAAATAATCAGGCTGCTAACACCCTCTTCACCTCTGAGAAGGCACAGCAGGACCTGATCAACCTGTGGTATCAGCTCTCAGACTTCCTCAAGAACCGCAGCTGCGACTGGGTGGCTTATGAGTTTATGAACGAGCCTGTGGCTGATGAGCACGAGCAGTGGAACCAGTTGGTGGCAAAGGTGCATAAAGCGCTCCGTTCAAGAGAGCCTCAGCGTACACTCGTCATCGGCTCAAACCGTTGGCAGGGTCATGAGACGATGAAGTATCTGAAGGTGCCCGAGGGCGATAAGAACATCGTGCTCTCCTTCCACTACTACAACCCGATGCTGCTGACCCACTACGGTGCCTGGTGGACACCACTTGGCAAATATAAGGGTAAGATCCACTATCCTGGTGTGCTGGTGTCAAAAGAGGATTACGAGGCTGCTCCGGATGAGATCAAGGCTGACTTGAAGCAATATACTGAGGGCGTATGGGATATCAACAAGATCCGTGAGCAGTTTAAGGATGCCATTGAGGCTGCGAAAAAATACGACCTGCAGCTGTTCTGTGGTGAGTGGGGTGTCTATGAGCCCGTGGATCGTGAACTCGCCTATAACTGGACGCGTGATATGCTGACCGTATTCGATGAGTTCAATATCGCCTGGACCACCTGGTGCTACGATGCCGACTTCGGTTTCTGGGATCAGCAGCGCCACTGCTTCAAGGACTATCCCCTGGTAGAGCTCCTGATGTCAAGCAAGCCCCTGGAGAAGAAATAAACAAAACTACAAATTCCCGGCGAGGAATTTGCGGCAGACTTCTATGGGAAGACCACGACGGCGGGCATAGTCTCGCAGCTGGTCTTCCCCTATTTTTCCCAAGTTGAAATAGCGGGCCTCGGGGTGAGCCAGCATCAGTCCGCTGACGCTGGCATGGGGTTTCATCGCCCCACTCTCCGTCAGACGGATGCCGATCTGTTTCATATCCAGCAGGTCATCCAGCACAAAGTTCAGACTGGTATCTGGCAACGAGGGATAGCCCACCGCAGGACGGATGCCCTGAAACTTCTCTACCAACATATCAGCAATCGAGAGATTTTCATCTGGCGCATAGCCCCAGAGATGCTTGCGTACCTGCAAGTGAAGCACTTCTGCAGCAGCCTCAGCCAGACGGTCAGCCAACAGCTGTGCCATCATCTTCTGATAGGCATCCTTTGAAAAATCCGTTTCCAACCCCATATCGACAGAAGTGGCGAAAAGTCCGATCTTGGAAGTTAATGATGAGGAGGCAGCAGACGTTAAAGGTGCGACATAATCCGACAAAGAACGATAGCCACTACCCACCTCCTGTTGACGAAGCATCGGAATGCGCTTGTTGTCTGACACAATGATATCATCACCATCGCTATAGGCATCAAGCAATAAGAAGAGGGCATGTGCCTGATATTTCCCCTCCAACGTATCGAGAAAAGTCTCAGCCTCCTGGTGTAATCGCTCTTTCTCCGACGGGTCTTTCACCTGCCAGGCAAAGAAGAAGTAAGGCCAGTTGATATAAGGCCGAAGTTGGGAAATATCGTAAGTCTGTATCATCTGAAAGCTACAGGTTGGCCGATGTAACTGGTATCCACCCTACCCTGCTGATAAACGGTATGTCCATTGCAGAGTGTACGTTCTACGCGCCACAGGTACATGTGACCTTCCATCGGACTCCAACCGCATTTGCTCTGAATCACATCCTTTGTCACCGTCCAGCCCGAATCAGGACGCACCAACACGATATCTGCCTGATAGCCTTCACGCAGGAAACCTCTTTGACGCACCTCGAAGAGACGCGCTGGATTATGGCACATCAACTCCACCAGACGTTCGATGGAGAGCACGCCCTGATCCACGAGTTCGAGCATCGTCACCAACGAGAACTGTATCATCGGCATCCCACTGGCTGCTTTCTGGCACCCACCCTCTTTCTGAGACAGGAGATGGGGTGCATGATCTGTACCAATCACAGTGATTCTTCCATCGTTAAGTGCCTCTCGTAAGGCATCGCGATCACGCAGGGTCTTAATGGCAGGATTACACTTGATACGTGTACCCAAGGCTGCATAGTCACGATCGTAGAAATAAAGATGCGAGACGGTAGCCTCAGCAGTGATAGCAGGATATTCAGGAGAGATCAGTTCCAACTCACGAGCCGTTGTGAGATGAGCCACATGCAGGCGAGCCTGATGCTGACGCGCCAGCTCTACGGCTAACTTCGTGCTCTCATAACACGCCTCCTTGCTGCGGATCTCTGGATGATGCGTCACCTTCGGGTCATCACCATATTTCCGGATAGCCTCAGCCATATTCCGATTGATGATATCGGTATCTTCGCAGTGCGTCATGATGGGAAGCTTGGATGAGGCGAAAATGGTTTCAAGTGCTTCTCTACGATCCACCAGCATATTGCCAGTAGAGCTTCCCATAAACAGCTTTACACCAGGAATGCGATGCACGTCGAGTGCTGATAACAAGCCGGCATTATCGTTGGTAGCACCAAAGAAGAACGAGTAGTTCACATGACTCTTCCGGGCTGCGAGTGCGAATTTCTCTTCTAAAGTCTCTAAGGTGGTGGTCTGCGGCACTGTGTTAGGCATATCGAAATAAGTCGTCACACCACCTGCTGCTGCCGCACGACTCTCACTCTCGATGTCGGCCTTAGCCGTCAGACCTGGCTCACGGAAGTGCACATGATCATCGATGACACCCGGTAACACAAAACAGCCCGAAGCATCTATGAGCTCATCATAGGATGCTTCGGGTGTATGGGGTTCTTTGTAAATCTGAGCAATCTGGGAATCCTCGATGAGGATGGAGCCCTCAAACAGTCTTCCTTCGTTTACCAGCGTACCGCCTTTAATCAGCGTTCTCATTTCTGCGGGATGTTGAGAGAAGGTGCAGCCATCGAGTCGGCTACCTGCTGCTGAGTGTCAGGCACTACCTGCGTGGGAGCAGCAGCCTGAGGCGTATCGTCCACCAGACCATTCTGACGAGCCTGAATCTCATTGGCCGTCTGATAGTACTGCTTCACATAAGGATCCTCCTTGAATTTCTTGGTGGCCTTACTCATGATATCCTCAATCTGAGGTGTCAGCACGGGGTAAGGATAGCCACTGGTCATCATCATGAAGACACCAGGACCCAGCACATTATCGAAGTTCTCGACGATGAAGTTTGTCACCAGACTATCCTCCTGCTGTGCCAGACGTGCGGCCTCAGCAGACAATGTGTGGTTGATGACATCCTCATCGATACCGTCGAGGAGCATCTGGCTCTGCTTGTGTGACAACTCATTCATCTCGTTACCAATCTGGTCGTGACGATGGATGAACTGATACAGTTTCTCATTCAACGGTGTGCCACTGACGCTTCGGCCTGTGTTATCAATGCGGACTTCAATCTCACCCTTCTCAACCACCACAGGCATCGCAAGCGGCTCATCATCCATATAAAGATTAGCCAACTTCACCGTATCAAGAAGACCGGCAAAGCGGAATTTACCATGCACAACATCACAGGAATCCATGCTCTTCAGTTCCTGATCCTTCACCGTTTTCAGATAGAGTTTACTACCATCAAGTGACGACACAGAGGAGGAACCTTGTATCGAATAGGACTGCGCACAGGATGCGAGCGTGGCCATAACGACAAATGCGTATAGAATCTTGTTCATATTAATACCTTTCGTGGCGCAAAAATACAACGATATATTGAAGTATAAGTCATATAGCTCAAACCGAGAAAATTCCCTTTATTGGCAATCATCAGCAAGCCAGAAACAAGGAAGAGCACATCACTTACCAACTGGATTCTGCGCAGACGACAGATCACGAAGTTGCTGCCCTCATAGCGCTGGAGCATCTGCATCGAAGCGAAACATAGGGCACCGACGGAAAACACATAGGGCGCACTGCTCCATGCCAACATACTCGTGCCTGCTCCGATGACCATCAGCAGGGCACCCAGAAGAAAGACAGCGACTTGGACGTTATTCAGCTTTTTCATGTTTCTGGATAGGGTTTTCCATCTCACCATCATCGCTCAGCACGAAGATATCCTCATCATCGGCCTTCATGAAATAACGCTCACGGGCAATCTTCTCTATCGCTTTCGGATTTCTGTCCAACTCTCGGATCCGAGCCTGATCGCGACGATATTCTGCATTATATTTCTCCGTCTCCTCCTTCAGTTCACTGATGCGCTGCATATTCTTAAAATGGCTCCAGAAACTGTTTTCATCTAGGAAACCGACAATAGCTACACCAGCAATAGTCACGATGGCATACTTAAAGAACAAAGAATGCCATATCCGAAGCAGGAATGTCTTTAAACGATTAAAAGCTTTCATATATTCGTAATTTGTCTGCAAAGATACAAAATTCTCTTAATTCTTAATTCTTAATTCCCAACTTTTTTGTATCTTTGCCAAAAATTTATTCAGATTATTATGGAATACATCGTTTCAGCACGGAAATACCGTCCTATAACCTTCGACTCCGTCGTGGGACAGGCGGCTCTAACCACAACGCTGAAGAATGCCGTGAAGAGCGGAAAACTGGCACATGCCTATCTGTTCTGCGGTCCACGAGGTGTGGGAAAGACTACCTGTGCCCGTATCTTTGCCAAAGCCATCAACTGTCAGCATCCGACTGCTGAGGGAGAGGCCTGTAATGAATGCGAAAGCTGCCAGTCGTTTAACGAACAGCGATCGCTGAACATCTTCGAGCTTGATGCTGCCTCTAACAACTCGGTAGAGCATATCAAGACCCTGATGGAACAGACACGCATCCCACCGCAACTTGGCAGATACAAAGTGTTTATCATCGACGAGGTACATATGCTCTCTACAGCAGCATTCAACGCTTTTCTGAAGACATTGGAGGAACCACCAGCACATGTGATTTTCATCCTGGCAACCACCGAGAAGCACAAGATTCTGCCAACCATCCTGAGTCGTTGTCAGATCTATGACTTCGAGCGTATGACCATCCGCAACACGGTGGATCACCTGAAGCACGTGGCAGAGAAGGAAGGTATCACTTATGAGGAGCAGGCTCTGGCCGTGATTGCCGAAAAGGCTGATGGCGGTATGCGTGACGCCCTCTCCATCTTCGATCAGGCTGCTTCGTTCTGCCAAGGCAATATCACCTATGAGAAAGTGATTGAGGATCTGAACGTGCTCGATGCCGAGAACTATTTCCAAATCATCGACCTGTCTATAAACAATAAGGTGAGCGATATCATGCTGCTGTTGAATAACGTCATCAACAAGGGATTCGACGGTGGTCTGCTGATTCAGGGACTTGCCAAACATGTGCGTAATGTGTTGATGGCGAAAGACCCTCAGACTCTCCCCTTATTAGAAGTCAGCAATCAGCAGAGACAGCGTTATCAGGATCAGGCCAAGAAGTGTGAGACCCGTTTCCTCTATCAGGCGCTGAAGAAGATGAACCAGTGTGACATCAACTATCGCCAGTCGAGCAACAAGCGTCTGCTTGTGGAACTGACACTGATTGAGATAGCCCAGATCACCCAGCCTGCGGAGGAAGGCGACAGTGCGGGGCGTAGCCCTAGAAGATTAAAATCCCTGTTTAAGCATCTGATGCGACAGGCTCAGCCCAAGACTGCGGCCCCACAGGTAGCCGCGGCTCAGCCCGTTGCACCTAGCAAGCCTAGTAATTCTGGAAATTCAAGCAGCTCAAACATTGCTGACAAGTCCAGTAATTCCAGTCAGCCCAACAAGGCTGTGAAACTTGGTGGCATTGGCTTCTCCTGGAACAATCTGATGGATCAGGATCAAAAAAAGCCATCGAAGATCAACATCATTCCAGGTACCGTATCCCCTGCTATCACCCCGCAAAAGAATGCCCAGTTCTCTCAAGAGGATCTGGAGTTGCAATGGATGGCTATGTGTAACCGAATGCCACAAGAACTCAGCGGCATTGCCACCCGCATGAAGAACATGAATCCCACCATCACTGAACTACCACAGATAGAGGTGCAGGTTGACAATGCACTTATCAAAAAGGAGATGGAGGACTTTAAAGGACGTATCGTCAGCACGCTCAGAAACGGTCTTCAGAACGAGAACCTCTCACTTGAGATTCGTATTGCAGAACAAAAGAAAGAAATAAAGATCATGACCCGTCGTGAGCAGTTTGAGAAACTGACAAAAGAAAATCCTGCCATAGAAAAACTACGGCAGGTATTTAACCTTGAGTTAGCGTAAGGGCACCCAGCCCCTACGCTTTTTTCTGCTTATTCCCCTACAAACCGTTTGATGGTTTCTATACAAGCTTCACTGCTGACAGGTTTCGACAGGAAATCGTCGCAGCCTGCTTCAATAGCCAGTTGGCGATCGCTGTCGAAAGCATTAGCCGTCAGTGCCACGATGGGCAAGTCAGGATGCTTCTCCTTGATAGCTTTGGTAGCCTCCAGTCCATCCATAATGGGCATCTTGATATCCATCAGGATAATATCATACTGACCCTTGTCCGCCAGTTCCACAGCCTCTTGACCATTCTTCGCACGTTCAAACTGGTAGTACTTCTTCAAGATGTACGACATCAAAATGAAGTTGCTGTCATTGTCTTCTGCCACTAAAATTTTCTTCATGATCTATTATTATTTTGCATTTAACCTATCTTTCCACATCTTACTCATATCCTCGAGAGTCTTACCCTTAGTCTCAGGAACCAGACGCCATACGAACAGGGCAGCAACCACACAGATGATACCATAGAGGCCGTAGGTGAACCAGTGTCCGAAGTCATCACCCTCAGTCAGATGCATATTGAACATCGGCACGAACGAAGAGCTGACAATGAAATTGGAAATCCACTGGAAAGCCACAGCGATAGCCACAGCACCACCACGGATGGTGTTGGGGAAAATATCTGCAATGAGAACCCAGGTGATGGGACCCCAAGAGAACATAAACGATGCCGAATAAACCAACAGAGAAGCCGCTGTGACTAAAGCTAGGCTATCATTACCGAAGGTCAAAGCCACGCCAAAGGCACCCAGAGCCATACCTAATGAACCAGTGATGAGAAGCGGCTTGCGACCGAGTTTCTCAACAGTGAACACAGCCACCAACGTGAATGAGATATTGATGATACCCATGAATACTGTCAGCATCATCGGGTCGTCCATACCCATATCACCGAAGATTCGTGGTGCATAGTAGAGCACAGCATTGATACCCACTGCCTGCTGGAACACAGACAACATGATACCTACGAAGATACAGAGCGCACCATAGGTCATCAGCTTCTCGGTCTTCACCACCATCGTGTCTTTGATATCCTGGATAATCTGTGCAGCTTTTGAGGCACCATTGATCTTGGCAAGGATACCCTCAGCCTTTTTGTCCTGTCCGATACTTACGAGGTAACGCGGTGTCTCAGGCACGAAACAGATCAGCAGGGCAAAGAGTCCTGCGGGCACAGCCTCACTACCGAACATATAACGCCAACCTGTTGTCACCGTCCACTGTGCAGCAGGTGTGATCTCTGCAATCTGCTTACCCATCTCCTCTACGAGCGGCTGGATATGGTCGCCCAGGATGAAGAAGTTCACAAAATAGACCACCAGCTGACCAAAGATAATAGCGAACTGGTTCCAGCTGACGAGCATACCACGGATATTCGAAGGAGCCACCTCACCGATGTACATCGGACAGATAGCAGAAGCCAGACCTACACCGACACCACCGATCACACGGTAGATATTAAACATAATGAGCAGTGAGTAAGTCGGTTTTCCGTACTCGAAGAACAGGAACTCAGGATCCATTGATCCCAGTGCTGAGACAAAGAATAGCAAGCCTGCAATAATCAGCGATTTCTTTCGTCCCAGGTTCGTGGCCAGGAATCCGGAAATAGCAGATCCGATAATACAGCCGATGAGAGCACTTGCCGAAGTGAAACCATGCCATCCGTCGGTGTAATCAAAATCCTGTGCAGTCTTTAAGAAGGCCTGAAGACCTTTTTCCGCACCAGATATGACAGCTGTGTCATATCCGAACAACAAGCCGCCAAGTACTGCGACCATCACAATTGAGATCAGGTAGGCTTTGCTACCCTGTTCTTTCTGTTCATTCATCTTTTTCAGTTCTTATTGTTATTAATTCTTTGATAATTCCACCGGGAGTCTGAGCGTAAAGGTTGTTCCTGCCTCCGATGTCTGGTCAAGCGTCAGTTCACCGCCCAGTTTCTGAGCCGTTTCCCAACAGTAGGCTAAACCCAGGCCCAGACCTTCCTTAAACTCGTCAGCCTTCATCCATCGCTGGAAGATAGTACCCTGCTTGTCTGATGGGATGCCGCATCCCGTATCCTCTACACTGAAGAGCATCATCTTCCGATTATTTTGTTTCTCCGTACGTACCTTTAATATAATATGTCCCTTTTCGGTAAACTTGGCTGAGTTCTCCAGAATGTAGCTAAGCATCAGCAACAGACTGTCACCGTTGGTATAAAGTGTGCAGTCACCATTCGTCTGGTCATCCAGTTTCACCTTAATCTTCTCGGCATCCACCACTGGCATATTCTCAATAGCCTTGCGACAGACGCCTATACCGTCGATTTGCGCTGCCATCTCCATCAGATCTTTTGTACTGTCATGGGCTATTGCGAGCATCTTATTCACAAGCGACGTAATCTGATAGGTGCTGTGCCCGATGTTCTTTGCCACCACGCTGCGCTCTTTGTCTCCCATGTCTGGTCCCATTTCGGCCAACACCTGCGAGAAACCGTTGATGATATTCAGTGGCGTACGGATCTCATGGCTCACGTTCTTGATAAACTCCGACTTCATCTCGTCGGCAGCTGCCACCTTTTTGTAGGCTGTCTTTAGCTCCAGGTTCTTAGCCATCAACTTCTTATTGTACTTACGACGCATGATGATATTGCGGGCCATCAGCACAATGGTGAGTAATGCCAACAAGGCAAAGCCGAAAAGGATATAGTTCATCACTTTGGCCATTTTCTGACTTTTCTTCATCAGCTCCACCTCGTCTTCCATACGGTCCATGTTATCGGCAATCATCACACCCGTGATGGAGTCACGCTTATGCATCAGTTCGCGCTGAGTCATAAAGGCTTTCTCGTTATCACCGATGTAACGATAGATATCACATTTCAACAGATACTGCTCCTTCAGGTTCGGTAAGGTCTCTGCCTCAGCCAGAGCCTCATCCTTACCTTTTTCCCTCAGTGTCCTATAGATGCGGGCATAAGGCGTAAAGAGATCGGCAGAAGGCGTATTGTTCATGTTCTCGGCCTCCTCCATCTTATCTATGCATCTCTGGAAGGCATCGTAATCTTTCAGTTTGAACATCACAATTGACCTGATGGCATAGACATCCGCCAGACACCTGTAGAAGTTCCACGAATTTCTGTTCTTTCTCAGCACCTTCTCCGTCACATCAAGCCAGTGAAGGGTCTGTGTCGGACTGTTGTTCAGGTGTACATGCGCCAAGGAGAGATAGATAAAGGCCAGTCCGTCATTCTCGAACCGCGTGCCCTTGATCTGTTCAGCCGATTTCAGGAATTCTGCTTCGGCACCAGGTATATTACCACAAGTGTTATACACATGCCCCATCATATTCGATACGAAGTACCGTCCTTCCTCAGCGAACTGACTGCTCTCTATGTCACCTTTCAGTCCCTGAACGATATGGTAGGCCGAAGAAATATTCATTTTGCCCAGACTATACATGATGCCGCACACCCAGGATGTGCTGGCTTCAAGCATATTGTTATCAGCCATGGCATGCTGACGAAAAGCCAGACAAGCATCATAGACCACCTGTTGTGAATCCTGCAAGCAAGATTCCCACATGGCCTGCATAAGCCTACTGTGCTCAACTGTATCTTTGCAATGAGGTTTTTGTGCCGGCACCTGCGTCGTCATCAACAAAACCGCAGCAACAGATATTAATCGTATATAATGGTTGATACCCATCCCATTTAGGTTGCTAGAAAATTCTCTGCAAAAATAAGGATTTCCGTCGAAAACACCAAACATTTTCCTTTCTATTGCATAATTTTAAGATTATTATTTCTCTATATTGATTTTTTTTCGTATTTTTGCCACAGTTTTTCCTAATTAATCATTAACAAACAACAACATGAGAAAATTCTTTTTTGCTCTAACACTGCTCGTAGCGAGTGCTTCATCAGCATTTGCTCAGTGGGGACGCCCCGTCGATTATGCGGCAGGTCCCGGTTTGAAAGATGCCTACAAAGACTTTTTCACCATCGGTGTAGCTGTGAACAAGACCAACGTGTCTGATCCAGCTCAGATGGAGATTATCAAGAAACAGTTCAACAGCGTTACCGCTGAGAACGCTTGGAAGCCAGGCGAGATCCATCCGAAAGAGGGCGTCTGGAACTTTAGTTTAGCCGACAGCATCGCCAACTTCTGTCGTGAGAACGGCATCAAGATGCGTGGTCACTGCCTCTGCTGGCACGCTCAGTTTGCCGACTGGATGTTCACCGACAAGAAAGGCAAGGATGTGAAGAAGGAAGTGTTCTACCAGCGTCTGCGCGAACATATCCATACGGTGGTAAACCGTTACAAAGATGTGGTCTATGCTTGGGACGTAGTAAATGAGGCTATGGCAGACGACAACATGATGTTCCGTCCTGATGCAAGCCCCTATCGCCAGAGCCGTCACTTCAAGCTCTGTGGCGACGAGTTCATCGCCAAGGCTTTCGAGTTTGCACGTGAAGCTGATCCCACAGGTGTGCTGATCTACAACGACTACAGCACTGTTGATCCTGGCAAGCGCGAGCGTATCTATAATATGGTAAAGAAGATGAAGGATGCTGGTGTTCCTATCGACGGTATCGGCATGCAGGGTCACTACAACATCTACTTCCCCGATGAGGAGCAGCTCGAAAAAGCCATCAGCCGTTTCAGCGAGATCGTTAATACGATCCACATCACCGAGCTTGACCTTCGCACCAACACGGAGAGCGGTGGCCAGCTGATTTTCTCACACGGCGAGGCCAAGCCTCAGGCTCCCTATATCCAGACACTTCAGGAAGACCAGTACAACCGTTTGTTCCGTATCTTCAGAAAGCACAAGGATGTCATTAAGAACATCACTTTCTGGAACCTCAGCGATAAGGATTCTTGGCTGGGTGTAAACAACCACCCGCTGCCTTTCGATGAGAACTTCAAGGCCAAGCGCTCACTCGCCGTGATCCGTGACTTCGATGTTAAAGCCGACAACTACGTTCCCAAGAACGACTGGGTGCCCAACCCCATGAACCAGCCTGGACAGGAATATCCGCAGGTGAACAGCGAGGGTTATGCCCGTTTCCGTGTAGAGGCTCCAGATGCCAAGTCTGTTATCGTCAGCCTCGGCTTAGGCGGACGTGGTGGCACCGTGCTCCGCAAGGATAAGGATGGCGTATGGGTAGGTACCACCGAGGGACCGATGGATCCTGGCTTCCACTATTATCACCTCACCATCGACGGTGGCGTGTTCAACGATCCCGGCACCCACAACTACTTCGGTTCCTGCCGTTGGGAAAGCGGTATCGAGATTCCCGCTCCCGATCAGGACTTCTACGCAGAGCGCACCGACATTCCTCATGGCAACATGCAGAAAGTGCTCTTCTACTCAAAGAGCCTGGGCAAGATGCAGGAGGCTACCGTTTACCTGCCCGCAGGCTACGGCAAGGTGGTAAAGGGCAAGCAGGAGCGCTACCCAGTGCTGTATCTGCAGCACGGTTGGGGTGAGAACGAGACCAGCTGGTCCGCACAGGGTAAGGCAGGTCTGATCATGGACAACCTGATTGCCGACGGCAAGATCAAGCCCTTCATCATCGTGATGGCCTACGGTCTCACCAACGACATCAAGTTCGGCACCATCGGCCAGTTCACCGCCAAGGAGTTTGAGACTGTACTCGTTGATGAGCTCGTGCCCTTCATCGACAAGAACTTCCTGACCAAGGCCGACAAGTGGAACCGTGCAATGGCTGGTTTGTCAATGGGTGGTATGGAGACCAAACTCATCACCCTGCGTCGTCCTGAGGTCTTCGGCTACTGGGGACTGCTCTCTGGCGGCATCTACATGCCAGAGGACATCAAGGATCCCAAGTGCGTGAAGTACATCTTCGAAGGCTGTGGTGACAAGGAGAATCCCGAGGGCATCAACAAGAGCGTAGAGGCGCTGAAAGCCGCAGGCTTCAATGCCGAAGGTCTGATTTCTGAGGGCACAGCCCACGAGTTCCTCACCTGGCGCCGTTGCCTCGAGAAGGTGGCCCAGAGTCTCTTCAAATGATTCTTAGAAATTTTGTAATATCAACAAGGCCCTCGCTTGCTGAGCGGGGGCTTTTTGTTTGAGGGATAATACCACTCTCAACTTGATTCAGGGTAAAACATATGTCTCTTTCTATACTCCCATAGTTCTAAGGAGTTGATGATGTTCTGCCAGAGCACATAACAGCCTGCCCCGACAGAGGCCATCGGGTTCAGATAGGTGTAGGCCACCCAGATGGAAAGGGCGGTATTCTTCTGAAAGGATGCCTGACCGGAATTGATCTCATCACCCAGATGACGGCCCACGCTGCGCCCCAAAAGGAAGAGCACGAAACAGAGTATCAGACTGAGGATGGCAATCATCAGCAGCAGGGAGAGACCTGCCTCGCTATGGACGATGTTGCGGACGGTAACGCCCGAGGTGACACTGAGCTGGGCTGACCATAGGTAGAACGAGAGGTCGGGAATGGAGACGATTTTTTCGCACAAGCGCTTGGCATAATGCTGCATAAACCAGCCTAGAGCCAACGGAGCTATCAGGACAACAGCCAGCTTCTCAAGGATAATGAGAAAGGCACTCCAGAAGTTGAGCCCAGCCCCTCGTTCGAGCAGGGGGAACACAGCAGGAATCATGAGGGCGGAGGCAAAGGAGGAGAGCACGACGAAAGCTGTCATCGTATTAATATTACCGCCGATTTTCGCTGTTACCACAGGGGCAGCGGTAGCGGCAGGTCCTATGATGCAGGTGAGCACGCTCTCCCAGAGAATCTTCTGCCAGAGGTCGCCCTCGACACAGAAGATGATCCACACGTTGAGCACCACGAGGAGCACCTGAGCCAGCAACACGCCGAACTGCCAGCGGTGAGGGCGCATCTGATGGAAATCCACACGACAGAAAGTGGAAAAAAGAGTACAGAACACCATCATCGGAAAAACCGTATCGATGATGGGACCGAAAAAATTGCCGGCATTATCGAGCTGCGGCACCCAGTAGAACAGAAGATACACTATAGAGCCCGTAGCAATGGCTACAGGTAGCGTCCAGTCTTTCAAAAATTGCTTGATACTCATATTTGGGGTGCAAAGTTACGGAAAAAGTAAAAAAGTAAAAAGGTAAAAAGGTAAAAATTTGGTTTTTCACTTATTTATTCGTAATTTTGCAGCCAATTATGAGTGTAACGGAATTTATCCATCAAGATAAAAACGAAAGACGATTCTCTTTCGAGGTGCTCCCGCCACTGAAAGGTACGGGCACTGACAAATTGTTTGCCGACATCGACAAGCTGCGGGCGTTTGATCCTGCCTATATCAACATCACGACTCATCACTCCGAGTTTGTGTATAAGGAGTTGGAGAACGGGCAGTTTGAGCGTCAGCGCATCCGTCGTCGTCCTGGCACTGTGGCCATCGCCGCAGCCATCCAGCAGCGATACAACATCCCCGTACAGCCCCACGTGATCTGCAGCGGTGCCACCATCGAGGATATCGAGTATGAGCTGCTCGACTTGCAGTTTCTGGGTATCAGCGACGTGCTGTTGCTGCGTGGTGACAAGGCCAGGGAGGACAGCAGGTTTGTGCCCACCCCTGGGGGGCATGCGCATACCACTGACCTGATAAAGCAGGTGAAGCGCTTCAACGAGGGATTCTTTGCTGATGGCACCCCTATCAAGCGACCCGGCAAGGCGTTCGACTACGGTGTGGCCTGCTATCCTGAGAAGCATGAAGAGGCGCCCAACTTGGAGATGGACATGCAGTATCTGAAAGAGAAACAGGATCTGGGAGCACAATATGCTGTGACCCAGTTGTTTTTTGATAATGAGAAATATTTCCAGTTTGTGGAAAGGGCTCGTAAGATGGGGATTACGATTCCCATCATTCCTGGCATCAAGCCGATGGCAAAGCTGAGCCAGTTGACGGTGGTGCCCAAGACCTTCCACTGCGACATTCCCGAGCCTTTGGCACGTGAGATTGTGAAATGTAAGACGGATGAAGATGCACGTCAGTTGGGTATAGAGTGGACCATTGAGCAATGCCGAGAGCTTTATCAACACGGTATACAGAATATTCATTTCTACACGGTATCGGCAGTGGATTCTGTCGTGGAAATAGTTAAGAAGTTAGGCTAAATGACTTTCAGCGAGGTAATCGGACAACAGGAAGTCCAGCAGCGACTAGTGAAGATGGTAGAGGAGAATCATCTGCCACACGCCATCATGCTCTGCGGACCTAACGGCAGCGGGAAGTTTGCACTGGCCACTGCCTTTGCCTGCTATCTGCTGGACGACGGGAAGCCCTCGTCGAAGGCGATGCTGGAGAAGCTGGAGCATCCTGACCTACACTTCACTTACCCCACCATCAAGCTGTCCTCGATGAGTGCCGACCACAAGCCTGTGAGTGACGATTTCGCCAAAGAGTGGCACGAGCTACTGATGCAGGGGACTTACTTCACGATGGAGACCTGGATGGAGGCGATGGGGGGAGAAAACCAGCAGGCCATCATCACTGCTGGCGAGAGCGACGACTTGGTTAGGAAATTGAACCTGAAGTCGAGCCAGGGAGGCTATAAGGTTAGTGTAATCTGGCTACCTGAACGCATGAACATAGAGTGTGCCAACAAACTGCTGAAACTCATCGAAGAGCCCCCGATGCAGACAATCTTCATCCTGGTATGTGAGGAGCCCGACAGGTTGTTGGAGACCATCCGCAGTCGCGTACAGCGCATCGACGTGAAGCGTATCACTGAGGAAGAGATACAAGAGGCACTGGTCAGTCGCAGAGGCATCGACGTGGAGATGGCCCACCGCATCAGCCGACTGGCTAACGGCAACTGGCTGAAGGCGCTGGAGGAACTACAGGTAGGTTCTGAGAACGAACTTTTCCTCGATATGTATATCATGCTGATGCGACTTGCCTATCAGCGTAAGATCAAGGATCTACGTAAATGGAGTGAACAGATGGCTGGTATGGGACGCGAGAAACAGAAGCGCTGGCTCTCTTACTTCCTCAGGATGGCTAGAGAGAATTTCATGTATAACTTCCAGGAGCAGGAACTGGTGTATATGACTCAACAGGAAGAGGACTTTGCAAGGAACTTCGCCCGTTTCGTGAACGAGAAGAACATCCTGCAGATGAACGACATGGCGAATCTCTGCATCCGCGACATCGGACAGAACGCCAACGCCAAGATCGTGTTCTTCGACTTCGCCCTACAAATGATTGTACTTTTATTACAAAAATAGATATGACAGAAAAAACAAAGGAATTGCCCATCAAGGTGGGATGTGACCGAGGCTTATGCCATCAGGCTGTAGGCAGACAGGATCGCCAGTTGAATACTTACGACTGGCTGGCTGACGTGCCTGGCAATCAGGACACGACTGACCTGGTGGAAGTGCAGTTCAAACATACCCGTAAGGGATATTACCATAACGTGAACAACCTCGAGTTGAAGAAAGGCGACATTGTGGCTGTAGAGGCCAGTCCTGGTCATGACATCGGTGTGGTGACACTCACCGGACGCTTGGTGAAGCTGCAGGTGAAGAAGGCCAACTTGAAGTCTGCCGACGATATCAAGCGCATCTACCGCATTGCCCGTCCTACGGATATGGATAAGTTTCGTGAGGCGAAAGCAAGGGAGCATGCCACGATGATCGAGAGCCGTCAGATAGCCAAGGGGCTCGGACTCGACATGAAGATCGGTGATGTGGAGTATCAGGGCGATGGCAACAAGGCCATTTTCTACTATATCGCTGATGAACGTGTGGACTTCCGTCAGCTAATCAAGGATTTGGCAGCAGCCTTCCACGTGCGCATCGAGATGAAGCAGATCGGTGCCCGTCAGGAGGCAGGTCGCATCGGCGGCACAGGTCCTTGCGGACGTGAGCTCTGCTGTGCTACATGGATGAAGAACTTCACCACCGTGAGCACCAACGCAGCCCGTTTCCAGGACATCTCACTCAACCCCCAAAAACTGGCCGGCATGTGCGCCAAACTGAAATGCTGTATGAACTACGAGGTGGATAACTACGTGGAAGCCGGCAAACGTCTGCCAGGCAAGGATATTATCCTGCAAACTCAGGACGCCGACTATTATCTGTTTAAATCGGATATCCTGGCGGGAATCGTGACTTACTCTACTGATAAGAACATCGCTGCCAATTTGGAAACGATTACTGCTGAGCGCGCTAAGGAGGTGATTGAAATGAACCGTCGCGGCGAAAAGCCCGAATCGCTGCAGGAAGACGGTAACAAGAAAACAGAGGAGAAGCATCATGTAGATCTGGCTGCTGGTGACATCAGCCGATTCGACCGCGCCAAGAAGAAAAAGAAAAAGAAGAGTAACAATAACCGTCCCAACAACCAGAAGAAAGAAGGCAAAGGCAGTAACCATGCGGAATAAGCATTTCCTGACCATCTTGATCATGGCGGTGGCAGCACTCTTTACAGGCTGCAACCGCAGAACGGTTTTCAGCCACTATGAGCATGTGCCACAAGAAGGTTGGGAGAAGATCGATACGCTTTTCTTTGAGGTGCCACCAGTTAAGGATGGAGGCACCTATCAGGAATTGATTGGCATCCGTACTGATATCAGTTTCCCGTTTCAGTCGATAGCTCTGAATGTTGCTCAGGACGTATTCCCCCAAGGCACTCACTCCCAAACCACTAAGAACTGTGTGCTCTATGATGAGTCGGGTAAAGAGCGAGGCAATGGCATCAGCCGTTTCCAGCATGAGGTTTATCTCAAGGATATCCAACTGAACCAAGGTGACTCTTTGCGTATTTATGTGACACACAACATGCGCCGTGAGATCATGTCGGGTGTGTCCGACATCGGCATCATCCTCAAAAAGAAATAATCATTTAACGGAATACGTCAGACACGTACCATATTCCTGCTGGCGTCAATACGCAGGAAAATGAACAGCAAGAACGTGAATCCCCACAACGACGAACCGCCATAGCTGAAGAATGGCAAAGGAATTCCTATCACAGGTGTCAATCCTAACACCATTCCCACATTGATAAACACGTGGAATAGGAATATACTTAGCACACAATAGCCATAGACACGTCCAAAACGGTTGGGTTGTCGTTCTGACAGATAAATCAACCGTAGAATCAGGGCCAAGAACAGTAGCAATACGCTGGCAGAGCCCACAAACCCTTCTTCCTCACCTACGGTACAGAAGATGAAGTCGGTATCCTGCTCAGGTACAAACTTCAGTTTCGTCTGCGTACCATTCAGGAAGCCCTTACCTTCCAAACCGCCCGAGCCGATGGCAATCTCACTCTGATGCACATTATAACCAGCACCCTTCAAGTCCTCCTCCAAACCCAGCAACACGTTAATACGTACGCGCTGGTGTGGCTCCATCACATTGTTCAGCACATAGTCGGCCAGATTGAAGAAGATGACAGAACCAAGCGCAAACGTTGCAATCCACAGGTAATTACGAATACGGGTAGCCAAGGAACGCCACACGAGGAAACCTATTAGGAGTACACACACCAGCAGTTCGATATAGTACACATCGAACGGAATGACGAACAGCGAAAAGGCCATTACAAATGATGCAACCCCTATGGAGACTAAGAGAATCCGCATAAAGTCCTTATGATCGTTGCAATACACACGCACCAAACCTGCAGAAAACAGTTGGATCAGCAAAAGTACCGAGAATTTTCCTACCGACGTAGGAGTATAGGCAATCATCGTATCGGCGAAACGGATACCCACCACGAAGTAGATAACCATCGCTACGCCTGTGAACAGGATACTGCCAGGCATGCCCTCACGATAGAACATCAGGAAGAAGGCCAGATAAACCAATGCAGAACCAGTCTCACGCTGTAGCACGATAAAGAGCATCGGTACGATGATAACAGCTAAAGCTCCGGCAAAATGTTTCCATTTCTGAATGTCATAGCCGTATATACTCATCATTTTCGCCAACGCCAGTGCTGTTGCAAACTTCGCAAACTCCGCCGGTTGCAGGCGCAAAGGTCCTAACACTAGCCACGATCGCGAGCCTTTGATCGTATGCGGATTGAAGATGGTGCCAAACAACAACAACAGCATCACGCCGAAGATGATAAAGGCAAACATGTCATAGTAGCGGTCGTCTAGCATCAGCAGGATGAAACCGAGGACTATCGATGTAGCAATCCATACAATCTGCATGCCAGAACGCGTGTCAAGACTGAAAATATCAGTATCGCCATAAGAGTAACTGGCACCACAGACACTCACCCATCCGAACGAAAGCAGGGCCAAGTAGATGATAATCGTCCACCAGTCTATCGAGCGCAATACACCTTTTTCCTTACCTGTCTGTTGCACCATACGCTATTCGTCTCTCCTGTATATTCTTTGCTTTAGCCTCTGAGGCTTCTGAAAGCTTGCCCTTGAGGTATTGTTCCATAATCAGGCCACCGATAGGTACACCATAGGTAGCACCCCAGCCACCATTCTCTACATACACCGCTACGGCTATCTTGGGATTGTCCATTGGTGCAAAACCCATAAACACAGAGTGGTCATGCCCTCGGTTCTGGGCTGTACCCGTCTTACCACAGGCCATAAAGTCATACCTGTTAAGCTCATGACACGTACCCCCCATCACGGATGAACGCATACCTTGCACCACATAGTCGTAAGCCTCACGGGAGGCCTTCGTATAATGACGACGGGTAAATGCCGTATCGAGTGGTTCACCCTGCACCTTTCTTACCACGTGAGGTACATAATAATAACCTCTGTTGGCAATCGTGGCTCCAAGGTTAGCAATCTGTAACGGCGTGGCATTTACCTCACCCTGTCCGATGGCAATTGAGATCACCGTCAGACCATTCCAGGATCCTTTATAGGCCTTATCGTAAAAGTTTGCATTCGGAATCAGACCACGTTTCTCACCAGGCAGATCGATACCCAAACGATAGCCAAAACCCATACTAACCATATAGTCGCGCCAGGTGTCCATCGCCTTCTGAACAGTACCGTATTTTGTGATATTCTGATTGATCATGTGATAGAGTCCCCAGCAGAAGAAACCGTTACAAGAGGTACTCAGGGCAGGAACTAACGGCAGCGGAGCAGCATGTCCGTGACAACCTACACGCAGACCTTTGAAGACGAAACCACGATAACAGGGGTACTGGGTGGTGGGAGTGATGACACCTTCCGTCAGGAACGTTAGTCCCTGTGTCGTCTTAAACGTAGATCCTGGCGGATACTGACCCATGATACTACGGTTCAACAATGGCTTCCACACGTCCAGACTCAGCATACGATGATTCTTAGAGCGCTGACGCCCCACCATCATACGGGGATCGTATGAAGGCGACGACACCATACAGAGCACCTCACCCGTAGTGGGTTCGATAGCAACGATGCTACCAATCTTACCTTCTAACAATCTTTCACCCAGCAGTTGAAGGTTCAAGTCAATACCCAGTGTCAGGTTCTTACCAGGCTGGGCACGCTGATCAAACTCACCATTACGGTAACGCCCCTGAATTCGTCCATGAGCGTCACGCAACAGAATCTGGATACCTTTCACGCCACGAAGCTCCTTCTCATAATACCGTTCAATACCAAGTTTACCGATATAGTCACCAGGCTGATAATAATCATCCTCCTCAATATCGGCAGGTGACACCTCAGCCACATCACCCAGTACATGAGCAGCTATTGGATATTGATATTGGCGCACTGTTCGTTTCTGGGCATAGAAACCTGGGAAACGGAACATCTTCTCCTGAAAAATACTAAAGTCCTGATCGGAGAGCTGACTCATAAAGAGCTGTTGTGTATAGCGCGAATAACCGGGGTTCTTATTGCGGTCTTTCATGGTTGCCATACGCATATCGAACTCTTCCTTGGAGATACCCAAGGTCTGGCAGAACTCCATCGTGTCCAGGCGGTTGCGAGCCTCATTCATCACCACCATAATATCGTATGACGGCTGATTGAACACTATCAGTTTGCCGTGACGATCATAGATGTTTCCACGCGAAGGATATTCGATTTTCTTGAGGAAAGCATTAGAGTCGGCACTTTTCTTGTAGTCAACGCTGGTGATCTGCAGCGTAAACAAACGGATAATATAGATGACCACAATCAGAATGGCCACCCCGCCAATCACATAATGCCTGTATTCAAACTCTGTTTTCCTCACTTCGAACGAACACCTTCAATTGCCAAGATCATCACCAGCGTCAGCAAAGCGCTTCCAAGTGCACGCAAGCTCCATAGCTGCCAGTCAAAGAAAGAGAACGACTCAAGGGCAAAGAACAAGACGCAATAGAGCACCACCAGCGTAGTACAAAAGAATGAGAATTTTCCGAAGCCTAATGAGGCTGCTGATGCCTGCATGTTATCACCAGCATCTCGAGGTGCCAGGAACTGCAGCAAATAGGGCTGAAGCATGGCAATCAGCGTCATGCAGCCTGCTGCCATTCCCGCTGTATTGGCGAAGATGTCGATCAGCAAGCCCAGACCGAAACTCGATGTCAGCACCACCCATTTCGGTGTGTCCATACTGAATGTTAGCACGAAATAGACATACAGTAAAGGAGTTGCTATCTGGAACAGATGGATATGATTCAGTATCAGCACCTGTACTAGAAGAAGCACCACAAACATGAAGATTCGGTTAACTGTCTCCATTGTCTTTATTCTCTGTTAATCACATTGATAGAGTCACGAGCTGCCTGTAACAATGCAGCACGCTCGGCTATACTCCTGTCACTAATCACACACACATCACGCAAGCAGCTGAAGTCGGTACTCAAACGCACCTTCAATTTAAACGACAGACCATCACGTGAGTTATAAGCCTGCTCAATCTTTCCCACCAGTACACCAGAGGGGAAGATAGACGAATAACCGCTGGTTACCACCCAGTCGCCAAGTTTGAACTTGGCATGACGTGGTACATCCTCCACATAAGCTACAGCAGGATCTTCACCATACCAGTGCAGATAACCGAAATAGCCTGTATTACGGATGGCACAACTGATACTCGACGCACCTGCATTGAGCACAGGTACCACCACGGCATAATGGTCGGACACGAGGGATACCACACCTACGACACCATTGCCACAGGCCACGCCCATGTCGGTCTCAACACCATCCGCACGACCCTTATCAATCGTCATCAGGTTATCTGGCTTACTTACGGAATTATCCACCACTTTGGCAGGGATGGGGTTGAACTGACTCAAGAATGCCAGTTCCTGACGCTCCAGAGCGGATGTATCCTTGATCGCCTCCTTATAAAGCCGACGTAACTGATCATTCTGACGCTCCAGATAGTAGTTACGCAAGGTCAACTCTTCATTGGCCTTGCCATACGTCATAAAAGCCAGGAAATCGCTCTCCCACTCATAGATCTTTCCCACCACGACATTCGATGACGAAAGCCAAACACTTCCGTGATAGCTGTTGTATTGAAACAACAGAACACCACTGATTATTTCCAAAAAGATGAAAATAAACCAGTGATGATATGTCTTCAGGAAATCCAGCAGGTTGCGCATTCCCTATGGTGTTTTATCGCATCAGGAAATTGAAACGATCGATGTTCTTGAGAGCAATTCCTGCACCCATAGCCACACAACGGAGGGGATCCTCTGGCACGTGGAACGGAATGTGCATCTTATCCTCAAGACGCTTGTCAAGACCACGCAGCAAAGCACCACCGCCAGCCAGATAGATACCGTTCTTTACGATATCAGCATACAACTCTGGAGGTGTATTCTCAAGGGCTGAGAGCACAGCGTTCTCAATCTTCGAAACGGTCTTGTCCAGACAGTGGGCAATCTCCTGGTAGCATACAGGCACTTCCATTGGCAGTGCAGTAATGCGGTTAGGACCATGCACGATGAAGTCCTCAGGGCCCTCATCGCCAAGATCTGTCAGGGCAGAACCCACATTAATCTTAATACGCTCAGCCATACGCTCAGATACTTTCACGTTATGCTGGCGATACATATACTCCTGAATATCGGCAGTCAGGTCGTCACCTGCCACACGGATAGAGTTATTCGACACAATACCACCCAGTGAGATAACGGCGATCTCGGTAGAACCACCACCGATATCTACGATCATATTACCCTCTGGTGCATCCACATCAATACCGATACCAATAGCAGCAGCCATTGGCTCAAAGATCAGGTAGATATCACGCCCGTTGGCATGTTCGGCAGAATCACGCACGGCACGCAGCTCCACTTCAGTAGAACCAGAAGGAACGCCAATCACCATACGGAGTGACGGAGAGAACAGGCGGTTACCCACATGCACCATCTTAATCAGTCCACGCATCATCTGCTCACAGGCAGAGAAGTCGGCAATCACACCATCACGCAACGGACGGATGGTACGGATGTTCTCATGTGTCTTTTCATACATCATCTTGGCCTCGTTACCAACTGCAATCATCTTGTCGGTACGACGGTCTAACGCAATCACAGAGGGCTCGTCAACCACAATCTTATCATCACTGATAATAATGGTATTGGCAGTACCCAGATCGATTGCAATGTCCTGAACAAAACTAAAAAATCCCATCTAATATTTTTGTTTAATCTTGAATATTTAATGCTTCTCAAACCAAGCATTGATAGCTGTGTCGTAGTGTGAGCTCACGCCAAAAGCACGGGTGGCAAACATACGGCGATCCTCTATATCAGTCTGGGCACCCTTCTGATTCAGGATATCCAGCAGCACACTATATTCAGCTTTAGAGGGTATGATCACCACATCCTTGAAATTCTTCGCACCTGCACGGATCAGTGAGATACCACCAATATCTATCTTTTCGATGATATCTGCTTCAGAAGCACCACTGGCAACTGTCTGCTCAAAGGGATAGAGATCCACAATGACGAGGTCAATCTCAGGAATCTCATACTGCTTCATCTGTTCGATGTCGCCTTCATTCTCACGACGCGCCAGAATGCCGCCGAACACTTTCGGATGCAGGGTCTTCACACGTCCACCGAGGATAGAAGGATAAGTGGTGACATCCTCTACCTTCTGGCACTCGTAACCCAGCGACTCGATAAACTGTTGGGTACCACCAGTTGACAGGAACTTCACGCCCTCCTCGTTGAGTTTCTTGAGGAGCTCGTCAAGACCATCCTTGTGAAATACAGAAACCAAAGCGGTCTTAATTTTCTTACTTTCAGCCATTTTCTTGTTATAACGTTATAATAAATGCATAATTCGCGTGCAAAGTTACAAAAAGAAAACGGATTAATCTATATTTCCCGTATGAAAATTTAGATTAATCCGTGTTAAAATTGACTGCAGTCAATTAACAGTCTGCAATTTCCCGTTTATGAATGGAGGTCGAGAATGAATCTGGTACCTTTTGTGAACTTCGGATCTATCTCCAGATCACCCTTCATCTTCAGTGCCATCTGCTTACAGATAGGCAGACCCAGTCCGTCACCCTCTGTCAGATCTTTAATCTCCAGGAATGGCTTGAACACATCCTCGCGTTTCTCCTCAGGTATAGGCTCACCCGTGTTTGCCACCAGGAACTGGAACGAATGGGCACCACGCTTCTTGAACTCCAGTGTGATCGTACCTTCTGCTGGCGTATATATAGCCGCATTCTTCAGCAGATGGCCCAAAATGTGAGAAACATAAGGCTTATAGAAGTTAGCACTCATCTTCGAAGCGTTCACCGTCAGGTTCACCTCACTCTTCACCTTGTCTCGAATCTCGTCCATCAGTTCCTCGCAGAACTCAGGAATCTTAATCTCCTCAAACTCCATCTCCTCAGCATTAGAATTCTCCAGATCCGAGAGCTGCTGGATATGACCGTTAAAGTCAATCAATGCCTTCACCTCAGGCTTGCTCTGATCGAACTTCTGTAAAGTGGGATTCATCTGAGCCGAGATATTGCTGATAAACTTAGCCTTCAGGGCATTGCTGTCGTTTGCAAGCTCAATCTGCTTCTTCTGCTTACGGGTGAGCAGGATGAAGCGCATCAGCACGAGGCCACCCAGCACTAAGGCAGCAGCCAGAGCAGCAGCCAGGATACTCAGACCAACGATGGCAGCCTGACGGGTAGTCAGCGAACTGTCCTTATCTTCAATCGTCGTATTAAGTTCGGTAATCTTATTATCCAATGCCTTGATATCGTCAGCATGCTTCATGGCAATCGCTGAGTCCTTCCATGCGATATAGTTACTATATGAGTTAGCTACCAGATTGGCATTACCGCTCTTGCGTCCATTGGCAATCAGCGTCTTATAGGCCTGATCCACCTTATCATACTCCTTCGAGTTCGTCAACTTGGAAGCCATCTCCTTGAACACTGCATTTCCCTGTGCTGTCATTCCGAAGGAATAATAGTAGATTGCCTTATTATAAAGGATATCGTTCTTCAACTCATCCTTGCCAGAGGCATTAGCGTAGTTCTCCATTGCCTTAAGATGCTCCAAGGCACTGGGAGAACGCTTCATCCTCATATACATCTCGTAGCGCTCCTTCGAAGTCAGGTAGAACATAGCTGCCTTAGCAGATGGATCGCCCTGGATGTTCTGCTCAATACGCGACAACAGATCGAAAGCCTCCTTATAGTAATTCTCCTTGTAATAAAGGGCCACAGCCTTCACACCGCACTCCGTTCCTGCCTGATAGTTACCTTTATTCATGTAGTCCTCGTAGGCACGGATAAAATGATAGCGGGCATCTGCCGTCTTTTTGTCTTTAAGACTGGTTTCCGCACGCTGCTGCAACTCACTCATCTGCGCCTCCTGAGCATGCATAAAACCACAGGAAAGGAACAGACTCAAAGAAAGAATCAATACTTTTTTATTCATATGCTGATAATGTATTTGCTAAAAATTCAACTGCAAAGGTAAGTATTAATTCCGAAACAACAAAAAAAAGGGCAGGTTTTTTCTTGAAACCTGCCTTTTTAGATATTCTTTCATCCTCTAGATCAAGTTCATGCCCAACTGTTTACACTCACGGCGCATCTCATCGGGCCAGATGCTGGCCTGAATCTCACCGATATGTCCCTTGTGGAGCAGCACCATACAAAGACGGCTCTGACCTATACCACCACCAATGCTCAAGGGCAGCTTATCGTTGAGCAGCTGCTGGTGGAAATAGAGCTCCTTGCGGTCTTCCTTATCCTCAATCTTCAACTGACGAAGCAACGACTCTTTATCTACACGGATACCCATTGATGAGAGTTCAAACGAACGACCTAATACGGGATACCAGATCAGGATATCACCGTTAAGTCCCTCAAGACCATTCTCTGACACCGTCGACCAGTCGTCATAGTCAGGTGCACGTCCATCATGTTTCTCTCCATTCGAGAGTTTGCCGCCTATACCTATTATAAATACAGCGCCATATTTTTCACAGATAGCATCCTCACGCTCCTTCGGTGTCTTGTCTGGATACATCTGCAACAGCTCTTCTGCGTGGATGAAGTGAATCTTTTCAGGCAGGAAGGGCTTAATCTGCGGATAAGTCTCGCAGGTAAGATATTCCGTTCGGCGTATAGCAGCATAGATGCGCTCCACGATGTTTTTCAGGAAACTGACGGTGCGGTCCTCCTTACGGATCACTGCCTCCCAGTCCCACTGATCCACGTAGAGAGAGTGCAGATTGTCGAGTTCCTCATCCGCGCGTATTGCGTTCATATCTGTATAGATGCCGTAGCCTGGTTCTATCTGATACTCTGCCAGAGAGAGCCGCTTCCACTTAGCCAGCGAATGAACCACCTCAGCCTTTGCGTCGCCCAGATCCTTAATCGGGAAGGTAACGGCACGCTCCACACCGTTCAGATCGTCGTTGATACCCAGTCCCTTCAACACGAAAAGAGGAGCTGTGACACGACGAAGACGCAGTTCAGTAGAAAGATTCTGCTGAAAGAAGTCCTTTATGAGTTTGATACCCTGCTCCGTCTGCTTCATATCGAGCAGCGGTTCATACATCACTGGTTTGATTACTTGTCCCATATTTACAGTTTATGCTTAAATTGCGTGCAAAGATACATATTTATTATCAATTTGCAAGAAAAACGAGAGATTTATTTGCAAAAATATCACAAATCCTTGATATTTGATAACAATTTGCACACTCCCCCACCCGTTAACAAATCATAATTCTTAATTCGTCATTCTTCATTCTGAATTAAAATCAGTACTTTTGCATCCGCATTTCAAACAAATGCAGCTGCCAGAAAGCAGTTTTGGTCCCGTAGGCGACTTTCCGAGCACCCGTAGTTTAAAGGATAGAATAACGGATTCCGGTTCCGTTGGTCACGGTTCGATTCCGTGCGGGTGTACGCTTATTTTTGAGCCCTATCGATAAGCACTTGGTTTGAGGATTGGATTTGGTCTGCTTATTTACCCAAATCTTCTACCAGCTTATCAAAGTCCGAGAGGAATGTCTGGTCTTGAATCCTCCAGAATTTCTCATATTCCCCTAACGCTTTGGCTTCAGCTTCCTCGTGAGTCACGGAACCTGCATCGGGCAGGATGTCAGCGTCCGACACTTTCAGATAGTGCTCCAAAACCTGTTTCCATTCAGCCATCGTTGTCAAAACATGCCGCCTGGCTCTTCGCTCTGCAATTTCGAGGAAAGCCGTCGTCAGCAAGTTCAGTTCATCCACTTCCTTCTCTGACAGATAATTCTTGGCTATCGTCACATCACTTTTAACGACTCTGCCATCAGGCGCATTCTTCCACATCATCAGTCCCATGTGAGGTTTCTCCGCATCAGCACGGTCATAGACAATCTCTGCTGCCGTCTGATGCGTCACGGCATAGTGCATCATATTCTGTACTGTCTTATAGAAAGATCGTGTTATCTCACTATTCTTGTCATAGTCGCTGCTGCACTCGGCATAGATGTCCGTTATCTTCTGATAATAGCGACGCTCTGAGGTACGTATCTCACGGATGCGATCCAGCAATTCCTCAAAGTAGTCAGCCCCAAAGGGATTCTTGCCTTTCAGGCGCTCATCATCCATCACAAATCCCTTGATGATATACTCCTTCAAAACCTCTCGCGCCCAGATGCGGAATTGGGTCGCCTCGTAACTATTCACCCGATAACCAACCGCAATGATCGCATCCAAATTATACAGCAGAACGCCCTGTTCATCGCAATTGTCCGACGGATTCAAAATTTTTTTGATTGCTGTGGACAATTGCAACTCTCCCGTATCATTGATTTGTAGCAAATGATAACTGATATCTTGTATTGTCACATTAAACAACTCAGACATTCGCTTCTGAGAAAGCCAGAATGTGTCCTGACTGAAAAGCACGTTCACATTCACTTTTCCTGTACTCGAACGATATATCAAAACGTTACCCTCAACGCTTGTAGCCAGTTCCTGAGAGTTCATTTTACTGGTGAAATATTCCTTGGCAGCCTTCACAATAGGCTTCTTCTGGTCTGCGTTCAAGGCTATTGCCACACAGGCAGTTCTTGACAACTTGATGGACTTCACTTGTCGATAGCCACCATTATTCAGTTGCGCCATCTCCTCTATCTCCACCATGTGTTCCTTCAAATCTAAGCCCTTCTCTTGCTGCAGGAAAGTGGCGACCTTGTCCATCAACCGCTCAAAGTTCCAGTACTTCTGGTATCCCATGAGTCGCGCCAACTTGCGTGAGTTCCACCAATCACGACCTTCACCATCCGTCTCTTTGATAACCTCAAAGGGCGACTGCATCTCTTCCGGAGAGAACATCTCTATTTCGTTTGTATTGTCCATAACGTTTGCAAAGTTAATCTCATTATTTAGAGAGAGGTTCACAATATGTTTTGTTTAACACTCTGTCTCGAATCTCTACAGCCTCAATAATAATGATTTACCATAGCTATTTCCTTTATTCTATTCATGTTTACAAACTATTACCGTATTTCTCTAACCACGCTTGAGCTTGTTTATAATTAGGACAATGAGAATTGAGTAAAGTCTCAAATTTCACTGTATGCTTCATAATCAGCGTATGGCATAGTTCGTGAATAATCACATAATCAATTACGAAGTCTGGTGCTTTGATAATGCGCCAATTGATGGAAATATTCTTGTCTGCAGAACAGTTGCCCCATTTACTTTTCTGACTTCTAAGAAATAGTCTATTAAATGGCAACATTAGATTCTCTGACAACTCAGCAACTCTTGGGTAGATATATTTCTTCGCAACGCTCTTCAGCCATTGCTCTTGAACATTCGCATCCAGCAAATTCCGCCTTGCCTGAATGGTTCTGCTCTCTTCATTAACGACTACCTTATTCTTATATTGTGAAGAATAGAAGTACGCATAGCGATTTCCAAACAAAAGTAGTTCATTTCGTCGCAATAGGATTTTTCCTTTCTGCTTGAAATATTGTTGTTTCGATGCAATCCATGTGGCTTTCATTTCCAGAACCTTACTAATATCTTGATCCGTAAAGTTCTGTGGGACATACAAGCGCACAGAGCCATCTTCATGTACTCGAAGACGGGCATGTTTTACATTCCTATGTTCTACTATATAATTACTTGGCAATGTCATCAGTTCAAACTAAAATTCTTTAAGATAGATTTCATCAATGTCTTACCCAATTCTCCATCGACATCAAGATTCAAGGAATCATATTTCGGATTAGCAGCTAACAAGGCCACTTCACCCTCCATTCTGTTATATTCCTGCGTCACTTCCTGCCAACCAATATATATCTTTGAGCGGATTTTTCTCGTAAGTTCTTCTGCAAACTCTCTTACCAATTCTTCATTGAAATCCTCCATCTGATTCTTAATATTCTGATAGATTTCAAATGTTCCTTTGTTGTCAAAGCCCATCTTTTTGGGAATCTCAATAGCCTCATCCACTTCTGTATAGAGTTCACTCAGTTTCTTCAACAATCCTTCTATCTCAATAGCGTTGGCATTCTTCTGTCGAATTAAGGCATCCAATCGTTCTTGGAATTCAATGTAGATGGCACTGTTATTCTGATTCGTACGGATCATTGTCTCAATATCACGGATAATCTTCTCAGCCTTGTCGCTGGGTGATAGCTTCGTTTCCTGCAATTTCGTTAGATAGTCTGCATCAATAGCTATTTCCGGCATGTGGCCTCTAAAGTCGAGTAATATGGTACTTTCTTCCAACAGTTTCCTTGTCTGAGCAGCATAAAATTCTGCATCAAAGTCGATACGACGGAACTCCTCCATATAGAGTTCATAGATAGTAACCAACCACTGATACTTTGTGCGATATGGGCGAAGCCCTGGGTTTGGGCTGATGGCTTCCCATAGTTGTACGACACGATGGAATTCGTTCTCAAACTGTCCGTGGTCTATCTCGCTTAACTTTCGGATAATGGCAATCTGACACTCATAGCTGTCTTCCAGTTCGATTCCCTCAAAATGTTTAAAGGCAATGTCAAGCACTTTTGGAAATTCCTTCAGCAAGGAATCTACATCTTCAAACTCACCAATGTCCTGAGGATCATAGTTCAAGGCTTCCTTATAATTCTGGAACACGCCTACATAATCGACTATCCGGCCAAATTCCTTTGTGAGTTTCAATTCACCTATGCTATCGCCATCATAATCGTACGGACGGTTTGTCCTTGCCACCGCTTGCAGCAGATTGTGGTCACGCAACGGACTGTCTAAATACATAGTCTGTTCAATAGGCGCATCAAAGCCTGTCAATAGCATATTGCAAACGATGAATATCTTCAGATTATTACCCTTTGCCTGCTCCTCTGGAGTGATGCGTTTCTTGAAATTCTTTATCAGTTGCTTACGCTCTGTATCTGTCAGATAAAACGGAGAGAACATAGCGTAACGTTCAGCAGTATCATACTGACCTTTTGAGAAAATAATCTGCAATTCTGACTTGTCGAAGTAATTCAGCAGTTCATTATAGTATAGCACACAGGCCTCCTTGTCAATAGCTACCACCTGAGCCTTGAATCCTTGCGGTTCCAACCGTTCCTTGAAATCTTTAGCAATATCTGCAGCCAGTACCGATATTCGTTCCTGTTTCTTCATCAGCGTTTTCCACGGTTGTATTTTCTGCTCCACCTGTCTCTTCTCGTCTTCTTCCAAACCAGCCGTGATTTCTTCATAGCCTATCTTCAACTTATCCTTGTCCAGAAACCACTGTGAAGGGCCAAGCGTATATTTGATGGGCTTGGTGGCACCGTCGTTGATGGCGTCAATAACGCTGTACTTATCCAGATAGTATTCTATCTTGCCGTTCTTGTCCTTGATGCCAAACTCACGATGAGTTTTAGGTATAGGCGTACCAGTAAAAGCAAACCGTTTGGCATTAGGCAAGACTGCCTGTAGCTCCATCTGATAATCACCGTACTCCGTGCGGTGTGCCTCGTCAATCAGTACAATCACGTTACCTCTGTCGTCAACTATGTTTCCCAGTTCGTTGAATTTCTGTATGGTGGTGATAAAGACGCCTGCGGGCTTGTCCTTAATAATAGATTTCAAATCACCTATACTCATCACTGGGCGGGCATTTGGAAAGACACATTCTAAAAAGGTGTCGCCTATCTGCTCATCCAAGTCTCTGCGGTCAACCACTATAAAGATAGTAGGATCGTCCAGTTCTTCTGCCTTACGCAGTTTGTAAGCCGTATAGAGCATGGTAAGCGATTTGCCTGAGCCCTGTGTATGCCAGATAACTCCTTGCTTTTTGTCTGTATGGGTCACACGCTCTACTATCTTATTAGCAGCACGCAGTTGCTGATAGCGAGCTACCTTCTTGATAATCTTTCCATTATCACGCTCAAACACGATAAAGTGCTGTAGGATGTCAAGCACACGCTCGGGCTGTAGTAGTCCGATGATGCCAAACTTCATCTGCTCCAGCAGATTACCATTCGGCAGACGTTCAACATCGAAGTGCATCAGTCCGTCTTCCTCGTCCTTGTATGTCTTGCACAGATCATTCTCTGGGGCAAGAATCGGATTAGGATATTTATTGGCTATTACGGAGTCTTTCCATTCGTTAAAGTAGGAGGCAGAGGCTCCTGGGATACCGTATTTACACAGTCGCCCATTGCATGCTACGCCAAACAGATGAGCCATAAAGAGTTTGTCACTCCGTCGGTCGTAAGTATCGAACTGACGAACACCTTCTAGCCAGTTTGTTCCTCGTCTGGCACATTGTTTCGCCTCTATGGGTACTAGTGGAATACCATTCACCAACAAGCAAATATCTACACGAACCTGTTGAACGGTATATTGGTTAGTGACGATAAAACTGTTCTGCCAAATATCTTCAAAGTCAATGAAGCGAATTGTCTTGTCCTCTTTGTCTATGGTCATTGTAACACCATCCACCAACTGATTCAGAAAGCTCTCATTTCCTTCTATCGGACTCTGATTTCGTAGATTGTTAAGCAGCACTTCTACTGCAGATTTCGCTGCCGGCTCCTTGATGCCGTTCAGTGCCATCACTTTCTCCACTAAAATAGGTTCTATCACCGCATTCATCTGCAAGCGGTTATATGGCTTCAAGTCATCCGCCAACCGTAATGTCCAGCCCATTTTCGAGAGCCATTCCGTTACCTTTGCCTCAACAGGCTTTTGTTCGTGTAGTCTTGACATAATCTCTATCTGTAATTATCTATTTCAGATTGTTCCACACTTATCATATATCCTTTTGTAGAAATCAAATCTTCTATTTGGCTCTTATTTATCTCCATTTCTGGCATCTTTGGCCCTAATATTATCTGTTTCAATTGTAAAGGGAACTTTGATGCATTTAATTTAAAATCTACAATAGGATTTATTATTGAATGGCTCCATGTTTTAACCCAGTCACGGTTTATTACTCCATTATCGTATCTCCCATTATCAAGAAACATTAATCTTATTTCTTTTTCAACATTATAATCATAAGGCTTAAAAAAATGTTTCCACTTATTGAGTTCGGCGAACCTAACATTTGCATCAGATAAAGCTTTAAGCATTTTCAATACTATATGCTCTCCTCTCTTTTGGGCATAACTAACAGGAGCTAAAACAAAATTGGCATACCTCTTTTCCGTTGGAACAAGTTCGAATTCAAGACAAACACCTTTTGCATCATCACCATATAATCTCCACATAGTTAAATCGTCTTTCAAATAACTGCAAGAAGACAAATATGTCTCATTTAATTCTCTTATTGAGGAACCGGTATTATCTATTGGGCATTCTTTATCAAAGTAGTCAATTTCAGATTTGTCATTCATACCAACAATCCCACTCATACGATACGTACCTTTGTTTAGCATAGTAAACAAGGTTTCTAAAGATGTGTATCGATACACAGCCTTATTGACATCCATCACCTTTAGAAGCAATTGAAAGAATTTTTTTTCTTTCTCTACATTCATGAAAGAACAGAAACCTTGGTTCTCATCATACTTTATATCCTCACAAATAGAACTAACTTCATCGGCATTGAAGCATGTACTAAGAATTTTTTTTATTTCCTCTTTGGTTTCTATATTCTTTTCTCCACTAATTGATGGTGAAATTGCCTCAGGCTTTATTAAGCATTGGACAATCTGTTCAAAGCTCATTTCTACAAATTGAGGTGTCGAAAAGGCACTGTCTAACAAATGGAATTTTACATTATCAGTTATAATTCCAAATCTGCAATGAGTTAATTCAAGGGCATTATATATTTGTTTTTTTGCGTTATCCATTGATTTGAAGCCAAGATTCATCTTTACTTCAACAATTGCATATACAATATCATTCTTGAATAATGCCATGTCGAACTCTGCATATTTATGCGAATTCTTCCACCTAATATTCGAGCGAATATCAAAATACTCTTTCAAACCAGAATCAGCAAAACGCTTTTGGACATCAATCTCTTTTTGAATGTAATCATTTATTGACACCATAGTTTTATAAATTGATAATGTTTTTTTCTGTTAATAAATTCTGCATCAGAGACTTTTTTAATCGCTCTAATACGATTATCTTATCTTGCATAGACGCAATATCTCTTTTAAACTGATATAAGCATTCTGTAATTGCAAGTCTTTCTTGCTTATCATGAGGATAGATCATTCTCAATTTCTTTATTGCACCTTGGAAAATGTTTCCTTGTACAGAAGAAGCTACAGCCACTTTCATTTGGTTCTGTAAAGAATGCGATTGTAACATTAATTCTGCGAATTGTGGTTCTATTTTATCGCTATTCAATTTCACTAATGCAGCACTCCTAACCATACCGCCAATGAAACCATCAGGAACTATACAAACATTACCTATTGTGCCAGAACATGAAATGAGAATATCACCCCCTTGAGGGTTGCACCTTTTTTGAATACGTCTCAGTTCCTTATCTGAAATATAATCAACATCATCTAATGATAGATAACCATTTTTAATATTGCGTGCAGACAATAAATAATAACCTGTTTCTGTCCTTTCTGGAGTCTGATGTTCTCCATCTGTTACTTGTATACTCAGTTCTTGCACTTTCTTAACTTCCCATCCTACAGGTACTTTGCCGAACTTTTCGTCAATATAGAATTCTTCAGAAGTTCTGAATGTTCCATCGGGTTTCATTTTGCCCGTGAGGAGATTTTGCATTAGGCTCTTTTTCAGACGTTCCGCTGCAGTTATGCTGTTTTGTACTGATGCTATTGCTTCATCTACTTTAGAGAAAAAACGCATCATTGCCTTCTGCTCTTGTGGTGACGGAATTGTTAGATTTACTTTTGCTAATGTCGCTTTTGTAATACTATAGACTTTTATTCCTGTTACAATACGAAGTAATTCTCTCCTAACGAAGTCTGAAGAAAAGAAATAACCTTTGAATCCTTCAATAAAGTCATTACCTTTCTGTCTTAACATTAGAGTATGCAAACCTGATATTATTTCATTATCTCCTATGTTTACAACTTCTACACATTTACCAACACCATCATAATCTTCACTTGTATCTGCAATTATTAAATCGCCATTTTTTACAAATTCAAAATCTTTCTTTAGTTCTCTACTAATATATGGTATTTTAGTGTTTGTTGCATCTAAGAGCATTTTATACTGTGTATGAATATCACCATAATGAATATATTTGATTGATAATTCTGATGAGACTTTTGGAACTTGTTTGCCACGAGAATAAGTGGCTGTAGGGTAAAAGTCAAAGACCTGCTCTACAGTTTTTACATTCCAACCTTTGGAAACTTTAGTTATAGATGTATTCTCCATCTTACTCATCTCCTTTCTCGTTTTGCTCAATAACTTCCCAGTGACCGCCCTTGTCTGGTCCGACACGACGTATGACACCTTGCTCTTGTAGTTTCTTCATGTTCTTATTAACATGAACGACTGAGATTCCAAGTGTTTTAGCAAGTTCGGTTTGTGTGGTATATGGATTTTTGAATATGGCAGATATGATTAACTTTTGCCTTTCATTAACCTTTTCATTAACCTTTTCATTAACCCCTTCTGTTGCATTAACCTTCTCCTTCCCCTCATGGTCGTATGTTTCCACTTCGGTTTTATGGGTAATTGGGGATTCATTTTCTTCCCTCAACGCAGAGTTAAGTCGCACTTTGAGCATAAACTCCACTTGCTTGTATTCTGGTGCAGGATTGCCTGCCTCTGCCATCTCGCGGAACATACGATCAACACCCTCACCAAACTCCTTCACCAGTTTGTATTGCTGCATAAACTCGGCAATCTTGGGATTGCGAGAGAAATGCATCTGGCGGATATTGTCAATACGCACCATACCTGGCAGTATGCCTGGGCTTTCAACAATGTAATGATGGTCGAAGATTTTCACCATAATATCAGTCCCCAAGATGCTATAGTCACGATGGGCAACGGCATTGACGATCAACTCCGTCCAGCAGAATGGAGGATATTGTGGAATGGTAACAAAACGGGCATCATCGCCCAAGAAAGTGTATTCCCTAATTTGAGTATCTACGAAGGCTATGGCTTTCTGTGTCATCTCCAAGATTCGTCCTTCGAAGGATACATCTTTGATGACATTCATTTCACGACCGAAACGCTCTTCATCACCTAAATAGCGGACAATACGGATACGGGCTCGTTGGAAGAACTTCTGTGGATCCTTTCCAAACAGGAGAATAGCAGCACCTGAAATCTTATCCACACCATTAACTGTTGTGACAAATCCCTTGTTGGTACGCAGATAGGTTTCGGCATCTTTCGCATAGTCTATCTTCTTGCAATGTTGAGTCACATAGTCAAGGTCGATGTCGTCAATGGTAGCACCATATACAGGCTCATCCTCATAGTAACGGCCACCCTTGGCATAGAACAATTGCATACGCATCTCGAAGTTCAGTTTCTTCGATTTGTCGCCAACACGATAGAAAGCATCATCAGCCTGATTGGCATGAACTCGCATGCTGGGCTCAACGTGCATCACCAAAACACGATTGGGATTACCATTGACATCCGTACAATCCACGAAATGTGCTTCAGCAGGGACAGACGGCACACAAAAATCGAAAGGTACGCGCAACAATTCATTCAGATGGTCTTCGTTACCATTGATACCTGTAATGCGCCCATCGTCTTCAATGCCTATCACCACATCGCCACCATCTGCATTGGCAAAAGCAACCTCGATTACCGCTAATGCTTTTGCATCGATACGAAAGCTTTTGCGATCGAACTGCTGGCCCTCAGGATGCTGTTGAAGCGTCTGTATATCGTTGATGTTTATCATTGCTTGTTACCTGTTAATGTCTTTAATAACTCATTCAGCGACTGCATCGTCTCTGATTCTGTCTGCATGGCCTTTTGGAAATCACGGATAGCTTCTTGCAAATCAATCTGCTCCTCAGGTTCAAACGTATCGACGTAGCGGGGAATGTTGAGATTGAATTCATTCTCCTCTATATCGTCCATATCGACAATGGCGAAGTAACGCTTGCGCAGCTCTGGATCGGCAAACATCTGCAAAAGCTCTGTCTCTACATCGGCTATAGCCTGACGTTGCTTTGCTGCCTTTTCTTTGACAGCATTGATCTTAGCCTCCTTATCAGCAAGCAATTTATCTAATGCTTTCTGGTTGGTTTCCAATGCCTTTAGTTCACTCTTCGTAGGTTTCTTATGCTGAGATTCCTTGTCTTTGATAGCTTGCTTAGCCTTCTCCAACTTCTCTGATTTAATGGCAATTTCTTCTGCAGCATCCTTTTCTATTTCTGAAATGTCAAACTCAAGGTCAATCTGAATGGTGCTATTCAGCTGAAGTTTTCTGTCTGCTATCCATGTCTTGGCTATTTCTATGTCACCCCAACTCTCTAACATCGTAGAAATGCGAAGTACATCATGAGGCTCCAACACGCTCATATTAGCATCTTCACGATACCAGCCTTTTTTGGCTGCATAGACCATCAAAACCTTGTTTTTACGTTCAGCAGGTTTGTTCTTGTCGAAGAAGATGATGGCACCAGGAATGGTTGTACCATAAAACAGGTTACTAGGCAATACGACGATAGCATCAATAATATTGATATGTTCCTTGAAATCAATTCCCTGTAAAAAACCACGACGGATGATATACTCCACATCAGCCTTACGGTTCTGTCCGTCTTCTTCCTCTGTCTTTTCTGGTTGCCCTCGGAACAACACGCCTTGGGGACAGACCACTCCAGCCTTTCCTTTATCATCCAAAGAGGCAATGATGTGTTGCAAGAAAGCGAAGTCACCATTACTATAGGGTGGAATTCCATAAACCAGACGATTATAGGAATCGGTAAATTCCTTTTTGTACTCCAACTGAGGTGTACCGTCTTTCTTCAAGACTGACTTGCCTTTTTTGTCTTTCTTGGGTTCTCCATTTTGTGCCCAGTTCTCCAATGAGAACGGGAAATTGGCCATCACTTTGTTAAAGGTGCGAAGTTCTAACGGATTATCTTCTTCCTTAAACTTTGGATCGCGAATAGTATCGCCTTGTTCTATACGGGCATCTAAACCATGCAGAATCATATTGATGTTGCAGATAGCCCAGGTATTCCAAACCAGTTCCTGACCAAACAAGCGAACGCTCTTTGCATTCTGATGATTGATTCGCGCATATTTTGCAGCGTTGAGCAGAAAACCACCGGAACCACAAGTGGGGTCATAAATAGTATCACCTGGTTCTGGCTTCAGGTAACGCACGATGATATCAACCACTTCCTGAGGCGTATAGAACTGACCTGCCATCGTGCCGCCTTTGTTTTCATCTGCAAATCGCTTAATCAGATACTCATAGGCATCACCCAGCACATCAACGGTTACATTTTTGTTACTTAAATCTACTGCTCCTAAATAGTTTATCAGGTTAGAAAGCACCTCTGGATCCAATTTCTTTCCACCTGAGCCGTCAGGAGCTGGCTCATTCCAACGGACTGTATTGATAATGCCTTTTAAGATATATTTTCCGTTTTGATCTACATTTTGATCAGCAATAGTTCCCACAGCCTTATCTAAAGTCTCGTTTTTCTTATCAATAGAAGCATTTCGCACATCTTCCCAAAAACACCCTTTGGGAATGACAAAGTCATGCATTTTCTTGGTAATGACTTCTAACTCTCTTACAGACGGTTCACGGCTATTGGTTTCAGTAAACTGTTTCTTGCCATTCTCAATCTCCCACTGATAGTTGTCAGAGAGGCGTTTAAAGAATAGAAGAGAAAGGATGTAAGACTTGTAATCTTCCACCTTATCGCGTAATATATCTGCCATTCCAAATAGCAGACTTCCCAAAGCTTGTTTCCTTATCATATTCCTATAGAGGTGTACTTCTTAATTCAAATTTTTATTTCATCCAGAACCTTCCCTTTATACTAGAAATAGTTGTTTATATAACTTTACAGGAAAAATCCAAATTTAAATGCTTTCGTTGGCTTTTGCAAAGCCTCATGGGCTTCAAGCACTTCGGTGTAGCCCAAATACTTAATGTTCTTCGAGATATCATTTTCGTGACCTCACGAAAATGGTCATTGATGCAGATTTCCAGTGTTTTACACGATCCTATAACGCGACCTATGGCTACTACGAAATTCTCCCATCGGACATAGCCTAACACTTGTTGTACTTTATCCATAGTCCTTAATCCTTTATTTTTGACAATAGGAACTGCTCGTATTCTCTAACCAGCAACTCCTTTATATCAACCTCCAGCAAATCAGCTATCTTAAGCAAACTTGCAACATCAGGCTGAGAGGAGTTTGTACACCACTTGCTGACTGTAGATGGATTAACACCCATCTGCATTGAGAGCCATCGCGCAGTACGCTTTTTCTCTACCAATACGACTTTCAGTCGGTTTATATCTTCCATACTTGTAGTGATTTATTTTCAATTGTTTTCTGTTTTATCCAAACAATCTGCTAATTTGGGCTGTATTTTGTTATTTTTAACGACTACACCCCTGTTTTATGGTCTTTTGGTTTGTCCACGAAATGTTAAAATTTCAACTTTTTCTAATATTTTCTTGAAAAGTTATTTTTTTGTTGTTCTTTTGCATCCGTTTATTAAGGATAACAAATAACATGGAAAGATTAAAAACATTGGAGGAGATGCCGGGAGCATTGTCCTACCTCATTGAGAAAGTGGAAGGTCTGGAAAAGGCCGCCCAGAGTTTGCTGAACAGGCAAGAAGAAAGTAGTTCACCGCATTGGATGGATGTTGACGAACTATGTGACTATATCCCATCCCACCCTGTCAAACAAACGGTTTATGGTTGGGTGTCTGACAAGCAGATACCGCACCACAAGATAAACAAAGCACTGGTTTTTCTCCAGTCAGAGATTGACGATTGGATGAAACATTGTGGCAATAAGAGTATAGAAAAGCAAAGACAGAATTCACAAAAATCACAAACAATATGAAAATAAGCAAATGAACCAAGTTCCCGTCTGTGATAGCCGCAAAATAGCCGCAAAGTGAAAAGGGCGAATCCTTGAAAGGCCGATAAATAAAGGTGTTTTGGGAGATTTCAGCGTTTGTTTCCGGTTCTGAAGGTCCAGGGTTTGAATCCCAACGGGATCACTTTATAAAATCCGCAAGATTCTAAAATTCAGTTTCTTGCGGATTTCCTTATTTTACAATTGCACCACATTTGCACCACCGAGTAAGACTCACTAATCAACAATTTTAATGTCTAATAGCACTTCCCGATATCAAGTTCCCGTCCTCAATGACATTATACACGTCATCGAAATCTATTCAATTGGTGATGGCATTAATTAATAGACACCTCTATCGAGTCCGTCCGGGAACCCGAAAGTTAAGATCCTGTAAGTAAGAAACTTACAGGATTTTTCATGTCCTAACCTTTCATAGTTGTAATATGAAACAAGAACCCATAATAATCACTTAAAAACGCACTCTCAAAATCTGATACAGACTTTCCAGAAGTGGGACTTGGACATCAAGCCCCATCGTGAGCGTATGAAGAAAGAGGAATTGGACAAGCAGTTCAAGGATGCAGACTCCAAACTACGTGTGGTTTTCGTCTGCGCTATGTGGCTGACAGGCTTCGACGTAAAGACGCTCTCTTGTCTACACATCTACAAGCCAATACATCTTCCATCCATTCACATCATACATCAACGACCTTGTCAATCACGCCGTCGCTAAAAAATATTAATTTCCGAGCAAAGCACAGTAAGTTTACAAAACTTTTCGTACCTTTGTGCCATTAAATATGTAAAGAGATTATGGAGAATGACATAACAACAGTGGCAGCCGACCCTGCGGTGGCTCATCCCATGACATCGAATAAAGATGTGACACGAACCTGTTCCCTGCCACCCCTGATGTGATGCTTGGTATGGTGGATAGGGGTAAATACGAAAATGACTAAGGATGGCTTCAGAAAAGTATGACAGCAGGGTGTTTGATAAGGCCCAATTAATTGAAGTCACCATAGACGAGGAAGATCTCATGTCTTTTCTTGTCAAGATGGATATTGGTGATGACGGAAAACCAAAGTACCCTGAAGACGAATTAGCCCGACTGGTTCTTCGAGTTCTGCCAGAGTATGTATTCGCCTGGCATGAAGATGCTGACCTACAGAACGCTATGGCAAAGGTGGCAGAGGCGGCACAGCGGTTATATAAGACAGACCCTTACAGCATAATGTATAGGTATTATATAGGCAACGATACCAGTCTTGAGGATGAAGTAAGGGAACTTGAAGCCAATAACAGAGGCGAATTCGGAGAACTTCTGCTTCACCTATTACTGAGAGACTTCAAAAGGACAATGCCTTTGATGTCGAAAGTATTTTTCAGTGATACCCGTGGCGTGCCTGCCCATGGATTTGATGCTGTACATTATATTCCAGAAAGCAGACAACTATGGGTGGGTGAGAGCAAACTATACGGAAACGCCAAATCGGGTATGAAAGAACTGGTAAAGGACCTTCATGCCCATATTAACAGGGACTATCTACATGAACAATTCGTATTGATAGAGAAGAACGTGAATACGCAACATAATCCCGATAGAGATTATTGGATTAAGCAATTACAGAAGAATGAGCGTTTGGCTGATATGATATCAGATCTCAATATAGCGATGCTTTGTCTTTATCCACATGACGTTTATCAGAAGCAGTTGGAAGAGACCTTGAACGAAGTAGAAGGACTGGAATATCACAAAGCACACATCAGAGACCTAAAGGAATATTTTGATAGTATAAATGATTGCCAGTTGAAAGACAAGGTTAATATAGTGTTGCTATTGTTCCCTGTGAAAGACAAAAATGAATTTGTAATGAAGCTGCACCGCAAGTTGTGGCATGCCCAACAATTGTAGCCTATGGACAAATTGTTAGTTAACAATATACTGAAACAATTAGAAGAACCACACCAGATTAGCTATTCTGAGGGATTCACCTATGCTAAGGAGTGTAGCAAACTAATTGCTGAACAACAATACCCTTTAGCGCGGAAATTGACTATTCGCGTGCTGAACCACTGGAGCGAGATGGACGCTAACCTCTATCCCATCTGGTCTGAAATGATGGAATCGCTCGGTTTCTACCCTTATTTGCGGGGCAAAGAGGATGGGCTCGAAACCACCTCCTTGGATAACAATATGCGGCTGTCATACCATGAGTCATCTTATCTGCCATCAGTGATACTACATGCTGGTCAGAAAGAGATCTCTGATCTGATTTTTAGCGGTCAGAACGTGGTACTCAGTGCTCCGACGAGTTATGGAAAGAGCCTGTTGATAGAGGAGGTGGTAGCATCGCACAAATATCACAATATTGTTATCATCCAGCCTACGTTGGCCTTATTAGACGAAACTCGAATAAAACTGCTGAAATATGCAGATAGTTATAGGTTGATTGTGAGGACGACTCAGGAATTTAATTCTGAGGGTGAAAATATATTTCTACTCACTGCGGAGCGCGTGTTAGAATATGAGAAGTTCCCGCAAATAGACTTTATGGTCATAGACGAGTTCTACAAAATAAGCTATGCACGTGAAGATGAGCGTGTAGATATACTTAACAATGCGTTTATGCGCATATACTATGACTACCACCCACAATTTTATTTCCTGGGGCCGAATATCATGTCGATATCACCATCCTTTGAACGAGATTTCAACGTAAAGTTTGTTATGACGAACTATAGCTTGGTGGATAGCGTGGAAATAAAAGAGACCGAACCGAAAGACACTACACCTACCAAACTGAAGAAACTCTGTGAATTGTTAGCCTCACGACCTCTGGGCGAGCAGACGCTTGTTTATTGTTCCAGCCCAGACAGAGCACGAACATTGGCTTTGATTTATTACGAATACCTGACAGATAAGCGTGTTGCGCCCCGATACTCAGACTTACCACTGGTAGAGTGGATCAAGAAAGAGATTGGTGACAAATGGTCGATGGTGAAAGAACTGGAGTATGGAATAGCCATTCATGATGGTGCGTTGCCCAAACACCTTGGAGCCAGTATTATACGTTATTTCAACAACCATCAACTGGATGTGATTTTCTGCACAGCCACTATTATTGAGGGGGTGAATACCAGTGCCAAGAATGTAGTGATATTCAGCGAGACCAAAGGGCGGAAGAAGTTAGACTACTTTGACTATTGCAATATTAAAGGCCGAGCTGGTAGACTGATGGAACATTATGTTGGTAGAATTTATACTTTCAATGGAGAACCTGTGCAGCATGAGTTGAATATAGACATGCCTTTCAGTGACCAGAGAGAAGACCTTAAGGATGAAGTGTTAGTGAATATCCCGGCTGACAAGGTTAAGCCACAGTTGCGCGAACGTTATGATCGATTACACCAGATACCGTCAGAACTCTTATCCATTATCAAGCGAAACGGAGTGAGTATCAATAATCAACTGAAGTTTGCAAAGGCAGTAAGTGACTATGTTAAGTCAGGTGAGAGAGATATTTTTTGGAAACAGATGCCCAAATGGAATAATTTGATTACAACGATTACGCTTTTGGGACAATGCAAATTATTGCAGTTTGACGGGCGTGTACGTACAGCCAAACAGCTGTGCTTTTATTTGCAACGCTATTATTCGCTCAAATCAATTGTGAAATTTTTCCATTCATTTCAAGGTGATGACGAAGAACTATATGATAAGAACTTGGAGGATGCTTTCTATATTCAACGACAGTGGTTTCAGTATAATGTTCCCAAAGCGCTGCGCGTGGGTGAAAGTATCATTAACTATGTATATGGAAAGTCACAGACACAAGTATGCTCTTATAGTTATTATGCTCAGCAGTTGGAAACAAACTTTCTTCCCGACAATATCTCAATATTGTTGGAATACGGTATACCTGCTATCACCATCAGGAAATTAGAACATCATATACCTAAGGATATAACAGAGGAAGAACTGGTGCCATATATCAAAGGTCATCAAGAACTGAAGAAAGTATTGCTAGATTACGAATCAGATCTGATAGACCATAACCTATAGAAACAGATAAAAAAATGATTATAGACTATTCAGTAAGAAATTATTGCTCTATAGACGATGAGGTAACCTTGTCGTTTGTTCCTACATCAGGATTTACAAATCTATCAGATTTGTATTTTGTAGAACCGAAGGAGGGACTGAAGTTGCTGAAATTTGGAACCATACTGGGAGCTAATGCCTCTGGCAAAACAACTATGCTAAGGTCATTGGAGATACTTAGAATGTTGGTGTGTGATCCATTTGCCAGCAAGAACCGCCCGTTATCTTTTTATGTTCCTTATTGGTTTAAATTAGACAAAGATTCTCCTACGGAACTTTCCGTCCGTTTTGTCGCATCCAACCAGCAATACCATTATGAGGTATCGTTTAATAGCCGGTGTGTAGTTAGAGAACGCCTAAGAGTGATGGGAAAAAACTGGCGAACTATTTATAGTCGAGAAACAATCGAGGAAAGCCAGACAGTAAAGATAAAGATAGGCTTCAATTATTTGAACTATAGGGAAGATTTTAAACAGTTGGAGAAAAATACCCTATGGAATAATACTGTACTTGGAGGCTCGTTGAGAGTAAGTTTTGATATTCCTGATATACAGCATGCGGTAGAGTGGTTCCATGAATATTTGTTCCCAATAATTGAGCCAGATACAATCTTAATGGGCTTTGTGTCGCGACTGATAGAGGAAGGGAAAATTAGTAAGAATAGATTATTGTCATACCTTAGAGGTGCAGACTTGATGATCGACGATTTCATCTTTAAGAAAGAACCATGGGAAAATCTTGATGAAAAAATCAAGATGAGACTTATGGAGAGTAATCCCGAAATGAGTTTGGAAGAAATAAAGGAAAAGTTCCCTGTAAGGCATGTTGAATTTGTCCATTCTAACGGGTCATCACATGTGAACGTTGATTACGTGGATGAATCGCTGGGAACACAACGCTTTTATCAACTTTGTGGCATACTGGATATGTTGCTAAACCAAAAGTGCATGTTCTTCATAGATGAGATAGACAGTTCTATCCATCCAGACTTGTTAGAGTATATTCTGAAGACATTTCTTGTAAATGCCAAAGAATCGCAGTTACTGATAACCACACATCATCGTGAATGGCTGATGCAAGAAGGCTTTGTACGGCCTGATTCTGTTTGGTTTACAGAAAAACATTCCGATGGTAGTACCCATCTGTATTCTTTAGCCGATTTCTCGGATATAAATAGTTTTAACCGTTCTTTTACTTACTACGATGCATACCGTCGAGGCGTGTTGGGAGCTATGCCGTCGTACCGTTACTATTATTTGGATACCAAAGACAATGAAATATAGGAGCAGGACCCAGCACCAACAAACTTTCAGACCCGTGGTAGTTGTTCTTTCGAACAGCATCCTTCCATTGTGGTACATCCAGAAAGTTTATGAGGCCAGACAGCCCAATTTTCAGCTCGACATAGATGAAGTGGTGTTAGAGTTGGATAAAGCCTATGCCCGCTGCAAGAAACTGGCAAAAGGTATCTTCAAAAATGTTATTTGGGTCATAGACGTTGAGCCATTAACAATGGTAGAGCAAAATAAAGGCAAAGGAAGGCAGGAGACCATAGCCCAACTACAGGCTATGTTTGAGGAGTTGAATCCGATTCCTGTTGTAAAGGTGGTTATTAACAACCCCTCATTTGAAATATGGATTCAGTTGCACTATGAAGGGATAAGTATGGCTTTGGAAACAACGTGCCAGACAGTCCATACAGCCCTACAACGATTAATACCAGGCTATGCACGTGAGGCATCGTTCTACCATGATGAAAATATCTTTGTTAAAACACGAAATAATCTGGCTACAGCGGCCATCCATGCCAATTCCTTGATGGAACCTGATTTCCCAGATTTGAAATATGCCCGTACGATGATGCCCGTAGTCATGTCACTATTTGAGTAGCAGAAAGATGGAAGAGTCAGAAAAGAAATTGAGAAAGAAAAAGATCGTCTTGATTAGTATGACTATGGCAATACTTTTTTTGCCATGGCTGTTGACTTGTGAGCCAATATCTATTCTCAGTTTTAGAGATACTGGACCAATTGGTGATACCATAGGTGGAATCATATCGCCATTTATTGCCATATTAGTGGGGTATCTGACATTTGAGGCCTTCAGAATGCAGTATGAAGCGAATGAGTTGCATAGGAAAGATAAGGAAAATGATAAACTGATTGAGATTCGAGAACGCTTTGACAATCGCTTTTATACGATGCTTGAAACGCTCCGCACCAATAGTTTGGGCGTAAAGTGTGGAAACAATGTCTCAGGAAAAGACGCATTCAAGACACTGGTGGCAGAATTGTTTGTTACCTACTATGTCGTAAAAGGAGCTTACCTGAAATATAAGCCTACTGCATCTGAAGAAATGCGCGCCTATTTAACGACATTAGATGATGAAGTCGTTGAAATGATGCTTACGAGAATGGCCTATGGGCTATTTTTCTATGGAGGTTTGTATTATGTTGACAAGGAGGCAGAGCCACAATTCTTTGAGATCCTGGCGAATGTGAAGAAGGGGTTGAAAAGAAATGGAAACGGTACCCGGCATGAATATGAGTATTCTTTGAACCATGAATTAAAAGGAGGACTGCAGGCGTCATACCTACCATGGGATTTGTTCCAGGGACATAACGATCAATTGGGGCATTATTTCCGTCATTTGTATCAGATGGTTAAGTTTTTAGCCTTGGCAGATTCGAAAGTTATTAGTGAACAGGATAAAAATGAATATGCTTGTATCATAAGAGCTGAACTGTCAGATTTTGAACAGGCATTATTATATTATAATGCTGTTTCTGATAGAGGTGTTTCGTGGCTCTCGACTATTGGCGAAGAAGATAATAACGAGTATTCAAAGCGAGGATTGCTCTCAAGATTCAGGCTGATAAAGAACATACCAGGAAATATATTATATAGAGGTATTGACCCTTGGACACACTTTAATGATGAAATACATTGGTGGAAAGAACATGGCAAGAACTTCTTTGAGCAAAGCTATATAATAACGGCTGAAGATGAGTACGGAATGAATCAGGGGACTTTGATCTAAAGCATACAACAAATGAAATAGAACAGAGTCGGCTATGTCTCAGAGAAAAACGAATGTGTTTTGAAGCAAATAAGAAAAATGTCGTAACTATGCAGTAGAAAAAACGTCCCGCCAATCAATCGCGCCGTTGGAATGAAAGCGTTGAACCTTTAAGTGAGCAACTGAGAGTTCTTAGTGAATTGCGCCATCAGTCTGACCATTTGTCACAAGTCAATTTCTATCAAGGATGAGTCATCTTCTGGATTTGTGATGCTGCTTTTTATTGAAATAAAGTCATTGTCCTTTATTAGTAAATTCTCATGTCCCTTATAGAAACCGTCTGTACAGAAAAACAAGGTATCCCCTCTTGACAACCTTTCAGATGTAAATGGAATATCATCCCGTAATCCGGCACCTTTAAGACATCGTGTAATTCTTTGTTGACCATAGCCAATATCAAGTACATGATCTGTTGTCAACTGTCTCAACGTACCTCCTTGCTTATGGTATATCCGCACATTCCCCTGCCAGGTGTAAAAAATCTTGTAATCAGTAACTATCGCAGCAGCTATTGTAGTCCCCATTTGGCATTTATATTTATTGAGTCCCTTTGAGATCAATTTGGCATCTGCCTTTTCAAGAGCCTCCTTCAAAATCTTGAATTCCGAATGAAAATCTCTATAGTTAACCTGAATATGTGAGAGTATAGTTGTACACGCTATTTTCGATGCAATTTCTCCATAACGTAACCCACCCATACCATCAGCTATGACAACTGCATACCCATCAATCCCCATGTTCACATATTTCAGAAAATCTTCATCATGATTTGGGGCGCTTCCAACAGAAAAGCTATTTATCTTCATTTCTAGCAGATATTTCTTTGTTCAATACTTCGTAGATGCTATTCCAAATGGCATAACTTGTTTCGTAAGCATCGTCTTTTTCATCACCATAAAGCTTAATGAAATCCTTTAAAAGTTCGCTTTCTGTTTCCTCGTCAAGTTCTTCTTTTATCTTGTTGGAATAATAGTTTAGATGGTCTGTGCTGAGAATGGAGCGCATAATACTTGCTATCCATTGGGCACCACTGATTAATACTTCTTCGTCATCTACATCATCAGGTGGAATCTGGTCATCCATGATGCTCGTTAAGTAGAATTTATCAAGGATGAAGAACATATCCTCGGCATCCTTATGGTCACGATCATGTCTATCCATCCATGAATCCAGCTTGATAAAGAACTGACCGGCTAAAGGTGCGATGTGCACAGTAAATTCATTATTGATGGAAATAGGAATTGCGTTTTCCATTACGTCGGCAAAGCATTTCACAGACATTTCGGGTGTGCCTTCTGGAGGCCATGCAATAATTTCGTCGTATGCAATTTCACCAAATGGAACAATATCGACTTCATAATCGTTTTCATGATGTTCACCCTTATAGTAGAATTTTTGTTTCGCCTTTCCTTTATGGAAGTTATTAGCTTGCAGCACTTCACTAAGGTTATTAAACTGAGACCAATCAGACAAAGCAATTGCCACATCAAGGTCTTTGGTCTTCCTTTTGGATGCCGTTTCGTCAAGGAGCTTCATTGTCATGTCTCTTGCTGTTGCACCAACTACATATAGATTTAGTCCCATGCCGGAAACGCAATTGTGAAGTGCCTGCAATGTTCCATACAAGAGATCATTCTCCAATTCCTTTTTTGTGATACTATTTTTCATTGTCCAAGATTCTTTTTGCAGCTTCAAGACAGCGGCTGTTAGCCGTACCCATTAAATCTGCGTAAATTAGTATTTTGGGGGCAATATGGTTCTCATCATGGTCAAACCAGAATTTTTTATATACAAGAATCTCTCCTTCAGATGAAGGAAAAATTCTACTCGTTCTAATGATTTCATTACTATCACCATCTGTATAGATAGTTAGGATTTCTGGATTAAGGTATCCATCTGTCAGATTGGCCCCACTCTCTCCTCCCCAACAAGCGTTTTCTGGAAGTCTTGTGCTCTTCCAGTTCTTTATTCTTTCAGGGTTTGCCAGTGTCATCTTCTTTAAAAAGAGTTTGGGCTTTAGTGTTTGATTGTAGGCTACTTGCCAATCATCGAGAAGTTTTCTCCAATCCATGAGAACTCTGCCTTTGGACGTTTTGATGATATGATGTTGCAAGGTCATTTCCTCGATGACATTCTTGACAGTTCCGATAGAAAAGCCAGTTTCTTCCACAATCTTTCTATATGGCTTGCCAATATTAGACTTGTCAAGGAGGAAATAGAATATCAGTTTTAATGCAGAATCATTAAAGACTTTCTTCATAGTTTCCTTAGGCTTAGTCCGTTTTTGCCCTGTAATGAAGATGTAAAGAGGTGGAATGTTGATATAACAATTCCCCGCAGAATCCAACACATTAAAGCCTTCATCCACAAACTTCATGAGATTTTGGGGAGAAATATCTCCGACAATCAACAGAACAGGTAATTTGCTTATTTGGCTTATCTCTTGAAGCCGTATAAGTATTTGGTTGAAATTTGCATTGTTGACATAAGATTTAACTTCACCGATTAATTTTACTTCACCAATGTTGATCTCGGTGTCATAACGTCTGTTACCAGATGGTTTTATTATTATGTCAATTCGCCGGGTAAGACTTGTCAGGCTCTTTTCGGCATCCAACAATAATTCTCTTTCATTCACCATGCTGTTCAATTTTCAATTAGCGTTCACGAATTTATGAACGCTGCAAAGTTAATGAACATTTTTGAAACAACCAAACATTTTGTTCAAAATTTGATATTTGTTCACGAATTTATGAACACACTCCATTGTATGAACATGAAAATCGAATAAATTGTAAAGAACACATTATTATATAATTAGGAAATAACCTGTGGTATACACTGCCACATCTACAATGTTTGTTATAAAATTAGCGAATCTGTTTCGCCCTTCCCATCTGCTACGACATAGCCGACAATCGATTGGCTACTATTAGTTGAAAGTCAATCTCAATATCAGAAATTCCCCCTTCCGCCACTTCTTGGAAAGGGTGGAGTATGTTGTTCCCATTAAATGCCCTTATGCCGCAAGCAATATTGCAGCGAGGATTCCTAACCCCTCTGCAACCATCTTACCGTTCCAGAAGTCATCCGTCAGTTTGTGCTCAATGATGTAGTCACGCAACTTTATTCGCCAAACTTTATTCTGGAGCAATATCCATAGAGGCTCATCGAAATAGGCATACTCTACATTGTCTCTTAACCAAGCCTTTGAAGGTGTGCGGCCCTTACTGAGTCGTTCTCCCTCATAGTTCAAATGCCAGAAGCCATCGCTTTCCAAATGCCAGAAGGGTTTCTCAATTCCAGTCGTTCCATCAAACTGAGAGTTCTTAGTGAATTGCATCATCAGTTTCTTATATCGTTCTTCAATCCAATCATTGAGGACAAAC
>ONAE01000109.1 GCA_900315695.1 uncultured Prevotella sp.
CCGCATACGATACAGAGTATCACAATCGCATTATAACTGTAGGTTGAAATTTTATTCTTTTCCATTTTTATAGTGTATTTGTTATATATTTAAGTTTGAAATAGTTGTAAAGCATGTTGATGCGCGCATTTACCAGCGCCATATCGGCAGAAAGCTTCATGTTCGAGGCATCAAGCATATCGGTCAGCAAAGCCAGATCGTTGTCGTAACGGTTTTTCACTACCGTATAGTTTTGGTCAGCAAGTTCTACCTGTTTCTCCTGTGTGCTAACCTCTACCGAACTGGTTAGCAGATTAGTATAGCAAGCCTGTACACCATTCTCTATGCCTTCGTGCGCCAACTGCACATTTTCGCGTGCCTGGGTATTCTCATGCCTTGCCTTACGGATAGCATGCTTGTTCTTCCAGAGACTTGACAGATTATATTTCACGCCAATGCCAACAAACCACACGTTGACGTTGGCATCCTTTGGAATCAGGTCAGAGGTATATGGGCCAAACAGGTTGTTTTCTGCCACTACAGCCACTGATGGCCGCGAGGCTGCACGCGTGTTTCTGACTTTCTGTTCCGATATTTCTGAGGCAAGCGAAGCCTGACGGATATCGATATTGTTTTCTGCTGCAGTCTGTTGCCACAACTCCTCGGAGGTGAGTGTCTTGAGCGCCATACCTTCCTCCTCGAGCCACTGCGTATCCACATCGAAATCCTCTCCCTCAGGCAGGTGGATGGCTGTGCTTATCTGATGACGGATAATCTTCTGTGCATCATCAAGCTGTGTCTTTGTAAGCAGAAGACTTTGCAGTTGCAGTTCGTATCGTGTGATGTCGTTCTTCAACACCGTCCCCTGTTCTCTGCGAGCCTTCATCTGTTCGATGACTTTTTCCGTCAGCTCAATGTTCTTAGCTATCACTTGCAGCTGGTTCTGCAGTTTGCAGAGGTCAAGGTAATAACCAGTAAGCAAGAAACGTACCTCTTGACGATTTTTCTCTACATCAAGCTCTGCCAATTGACGCCCCAACTTTGCCATTTCAATGCCTGAGCGGATGGCACCACCAGCATAGATGACCTGACTCGCCTGGGCGGTGAAGCTGTTGCCCCAATGTGGTGTGGGCTGTTTGCCATTCTGCACCTGTTGAGGTCCCAATCCGGGGACAATATACTCTGTAGTGCCACTGGTAGAAAAGCCTCGCGACATCAGGAAAGCATTGCCCGTATAAGAGCCTTGCAAGCTGAATTCAACACTTGGCAACATGGCAGATTTTGCCGATGCCACCCCTTCGTCTGCAGCCTTCAATGCCACTTCGCTGACTTTGATGCGCTGATTCTGACGGTCAGCCAGGTCAAAAAGCGACTGAAGACTCATCTTGTGCTGTGCATACGAAGGTACACAGCAACTTGCTCCGACTATCATCGAGACTGTCAGAGCACAAAAATTCTTGTGACTACTCATTAAAATGTAATTTTTACTCTTACAATTCATTACTCGTACTAAAAATATTCCTTCCCTCGGAAATACGAATAATGAACCTTCTGGTTCGGACAAACCTCACGTTTGCCACAATGCGCTACAAACCTCTCTGATTAGGGAATAAATCAGAAGATGAATTTCGAGCACTATTAATTGCGAAATCCTAAAAACGGCTGCAAAGGTACAAAAAAAACGTTAAATACAATGCACTTTTCATCTTAAAAAATCGAAAAAATGACGCTCTGTAGCGTTCGCGAAATCAACTTTTTTTGTTAATTTTGTAGTAGAATTATACTGTAAAAGTATCATTAACAACTTCATTTTAAGCATCATGTCAAAAACAACAGAAATTCAGATTGAGAAGTCGCGCAACCTCATTGAGGGCCTGCGCCGTCATGTGAGAGAAATGGGTGAAAGAGGTGTCTCGAACAACGAGATTAATGAGATGGAGAAGACTGTGGCAATGCTCTCCGAAGCCAATGCCGAAGTAGATCGTCTGCGTGAGGAGTTGACTCCTAAGGTAAAGAAAATGAATGACCTAATGACCCTCGTCAAAGCATCCTACGCCGAGTCAAAAAAGACCCTGAAGGGCTACTATCCGCAGGAACGCTGGCCAGACTATGGCATTCCCGACAAACGATAAAGTGTGATAAGAACCATTTGTAAGGAGCGACACAATTGCCGCTCCTTTTTGGTTTGGTCGCGAAGTTTCTAAATTTGAAATTATGTAAATTACAACTCTGCGAAAATTCGTTGCAAAATTGGCGCAAAAGCAAAATGCAGAAGCGCTGAAATGCCGATAAATACAGGGGTTCTAGGCAATTAGACAACTTGCTTGTGGTTCTTGCCTTGCAAGCGTCCTGCGGCCGAGCGCTGAATGTCGTGGGTTCGAGTCCCACCGGGCAAACCATGCTTAGTCGAGATCATTGACAGTTCAGAAGATAGACGCTACCAATGAATATAGGTAGCTGCCGAAGCTGATGAGTGCCCATATCATCACGGCTAAGAGCAGAAGCAGGATGATGAGGACGATGGCTGACTGCCAGGCCCGTTGGTTAACCTGCTTGATGACGTCTTCGTCGCCGTCAACGAAGCCCTGTATCATCTGCATGTTCTGGATGTTTGCACGGTGGAAGATGTCGATGATGTCGCCGAGAAAGAAGGGTATCATACCCAGCAGAACGTCTCGGAGGGCATTATTCAGGACTGCCAATGTTAGAGGAATGCTCTTGATAACCCTCGACGAGAAATAGACGAACGGCACGACGCAGATCAGGGCTATGGCATCACCCCAGCCGGGAATGGCTCCGATGAGTGCATCCAGATAGTATCGGTCCATATAGCGGGATAGGCTCTGCATCGTCTGATAGGCCTTGTTATCCATCAGACGTTGGCGTCGTGGGCTTTGTCTTCGTTTTTCGTCCTTCATGTCTGATGATTTCCTTTTAAAAGTTTCTATCTGTTAGACGTAAAATGGATGGAAAAATACACGAGAACAATCTGAGCCAAGAGAATCAGAGGAAGGCCATACTTGAACTTCTTGTGCATCGTCTTATGATGCCAAATCTTCATTCCAAGCAAAGCTCCGATGCTGCCTCCGATGACAGCAAGTGTCAGCAAGGTGGCTTCCGATATGCGCCAGCTTCCTTGCTTCGCCTTCCACTTATCAATACCATAGGCAACAAAGGTCAGGGTATTGACAGCTATCAGATAATATAGTAATACGTTGTTAGTCATTTATACGCATAATACCTAAATACACTTAATTTTATTTGCAAAGATAGTGATAATAACGGAATTTTCGCTAAATTTGCACCAAGAATTAGCATTGTTTATCAAGTTACCCGACAAAAACTACAGTTATGGAAGATTTCAAGGATAAAATAGCCGTCGTGACGGGAGCTGCCATTGTGAACATCTCGTCGTCGAGAGACCGCATGAGCCAGCCGCAGACGGAGAGCTATACGGCAGCAAAAGGCGGTATTATCACGGGTGAGAATATCTGTATCGATGGTGGCATGACCCGCCAGATGATCTATTATGGCGATAACGGTTGGAAGTTGGAGGCTACGAATACTCAATAAATAGAAACACATTATATCAGATAGGATTATGATTAGACTCAATAACGACATTGAAATTCCGCAGATAGGCGTCGGCACTTGGACGCTACGTGGAGAGACTGCCCGACAGAATGTGCGCCTGGCCTTGGAAGCCGGATTCCGTCATATTGACACGGCACAAATGTATGAGAACGAAGCTGAAGTGGGACAAGGCATCCTTGACAGCGGAATACCGAGACAAGAGATCTTCGTCACAACCAAGGTCTCCACTAGCATCATGCGCAATGGTAGCGAAGCCGTCAGGAATTCTATCGATGGGAGTCTGGCTAAACTGAAGACCGACTACATCGACTTGTTGCTGATACACTGGCCGGTGAAAGACTGCGTGAGAGATACCTGGCAGGTCATGGAGAACTACGTAAGACAGGGCAAGGTAAAGTCCATTGGCGTGAGCAACTTCAACCGTCATCATCTGGATAATCTGCTTTCGTATGCCGAAATCCGACCTGTCATCAACCAGATTGAGGTGCATCCCTTCATGACGCAGGAGGAGAACATTGCTTATAACCGTCAACTGGGCATTCAGGTAGAGGCATGGGGACCATTCGGACAGGGTGACATCGACGTGGTGGGACATCCGCTACTCCAGTCGCTGGCCGCGAAATACCAGAAGACCGCCTCGCAAATTGTGCTCCGCTGGATTGTACAGCGAGGGCTGATAACGATTCCAAGAGCCAAGCCCAACCACTTTGCAGAGAATCTGGAAATCATGATGTTCTCGTTGTCTGACGAAGATATGCAAGCCATCAGTGCCCTGAATCAGAATCTGCGCTCGAACGTTCTTAACGACCCTGAAAAATTTCCATGGTAATTTATTCAAGGCAAGGAAAAGGTCGGATGAAATCCAACCTTATCTGCGGCCCCTGAAGTGACTGTTTCTGAATCCCCCAGATAGTCGAAGAATTTATCCGGCCAGTAGTTCATAATCAGTTCGTCTGGGAAGTCAGTTTCAGCGAGAAGCGGATAAAGACGCTCGTAGTCGGCAATCTGGAATGAGATGTGGGCATCTCTTCATGTCTGTAGTTTGTTATAATCCGATTTTATTAAACTATGTTTGCAAATATACGGATTTTGCGGGAAAATAACTAAATTTGCACCGTAATTATAGGATAGTTTATGATAGAATGAGACATAAGGGAATCATCTGCGGCATATTGGCTGCTGGCCATCATGCTGATGGTGTTTGACGAATTACTCACCTTCAGACTTGCTGTTGGAAATCATAGAAATTATTGTTCCATTCCACATGAGAATGCATGTATCTTGTCACCCATCACATGATGCAAGGTGGCAAACACAGCGTCTCCCGTGCAATGGCTGGTGTAGAACTGTGTCTGGGGATAGGCATCCGTCAATCTGAAGGCCAGTTCTGAGAGTTTGTCTTCGCTCTCATGATTGTCGAGCAGATGGAATCCTCCCACGACGGTATTCACGGGGAAAGGACATGCTGCAAGGATGTTCTCCAAACCGCTATGGGCACATCCTGTAAAGAGCAGCCCGCCCGTATATAGCGCCAGCTCATGACGGAAATCGTCGAACACGTAGCTGCCATCTGAGTTCTCCACGAACAGGTGCAGATTACCCTCCGGCATCGGATGGATCTGAGGTATGTGCGCCAAGATAAAGATGTCATTGCTGATGCTTTCACTTTGTTCAATCGTCAGCAATCGCTCTGACGGAATCTCCGGCCATTCAGTCGTGATGCTATGCAGGTATCGACGCTTAGAATAGAATTTCTCTTTGAGAGCATCGGGCGACACTATAACTTTTGCCTTGTCATTAATCTCCATGAAATGTTTCAAGCCACCTGCATGGTCGCTGTGTCCGTGGGAGATAAACACATAGTCCACCGTACTGAGGTCTATACCCATCTTCTCTGCATTACGGATAAAGACATCACTTGCTCCTGTGTCAAGCAGAATCCTATGATGCTCCGTCTCTAACAGGATAGACAGGCCATGCTCCGTTTGGAGCAGGTCGTTACAAGTGCGGTTATCAGATATTACAGTCCACTTCATACTTCAACTTCACAAATACTATTAATTTCTGATGGCAAAGGTACTCATATTTCCCCGTTTTTTCGTATCTTTGCAGCCATATTTAACAATTATATGAAAGAATTACTCTTTGTCTGCATTGGCAGCTTCTTTGGCGGTGGCGCACGCTATCTGGTCGGTAAAGCTGTTCAGTCGTGGGTTGCTGTTTCGTTTCCTTGGGGGACGATGGCTGTCAATGTCCTTGGCTGTTTCCAGATAGGCTTACTGTCTGGACTATCACTTGGAGGACAGATTTCACCAACTACCAGGCTGGTACTAGTTACTGGCTTTTGTGGTGGCTTCACTACGTTCTCAACGTTTATGAACGAGAATCTGCTGTTAGGCTGTGACGGAGCAATGCTTTCCGCTGTGCTATACACGTTGCTTAGCCTCGCCCTTGGGCTAATTGCCGTAATTGTTGGTTATCAAATTGTGAAGTAATAACACTACGAGAGCGACTTTGAAAGGAACAAAATTCGTGTTTACCCGTTATGGTACAGCAAATTGAAATAACCCTGAAGCCGAAATATCGTGGCTTCCATCTAGTGACGAGCGAGATATTGAGCCAGTTGCCTAAACTGCCGAAGACCGGTATCGTGAATATTTTTGCGAAGCACACCAGTTGTGGACTGAGCATCAATGAGAATGCAGATCCAGATGTCCGTGTGGATATGGAAACCATCTTCAACCGACTAGTTCCTGAGAACCGTCCAGAGTATGAGCATACCTTGGAAGGTGCCGATGAAATGAATAATCTGCAACCTTATTGAGATTGCGGATTTGTTTTTTACTGTTCTGGAGCAGGAATCACCCCAAGTTGCATTAGGAGTGAGAACATATCAGGTAAGCCATGCTCTCGGATAATCTTTCCGTCCTTGAATTCATAGATGTTCATGGCCGTTACACAGATT
>ONAE01000024.1 GCA_900315695.1 uncultured Prevotella sp.
CACGACTTCCTCATGGGTGAGGTTCGTTACCTGTCAGTGAAGAAGGCTTATCCCAACGAGGCCGAGGAACTCTTCGCTGAGGCTCAGAAGATGGCTCAGCTCCGCTACAAGACTTACATCCGTAAGAGCCAAGAGAACTGGGAGGACTAATCCCCTACTCTATTATATTGAGAGGCGTTCCGTTGTTGGGACGCCTCTTTTTATGTAAGGCATATATCATTTTAGCATTATTTAACAATCCAGCAACCGATGGAAAGCATATATTTTTGTATCTTTGCATCCATATAATTAACAGAAAGTTAAAATATTAAATATAATTTGTAATCACAATGAAAAAAAAGATTTTTGCAACATGGGCAGCAGCTGCGACGCTCGTAGTTGGTAGTCTGACATCGTGCGGACTTGACATGCCCAAGGAGACAAACTCATCGTTTGAAACGATGACTGTGAAAAAATCAGACATTGAACTGCCTTATAAGTTCAGTGCGAAGATGAAAGGTCAGAACGACGTGACAGTAACGCCACAGGTGAGCGGCCAGTTAATGAAGATCTGCGTGTCTGAAGGTCAGCAGGTAAAGCAGGGACAGACGCTTTTTGTCATCGACCAGCGTAATGCCCAGCTGGAATTGGAGGCTGCACAGGCCAACCTGCAGGCTGCTCTGGCTCAAGAGAACTCTGCCAAGCTGGAGTTTGAGTCGAACAAGAACCTCTTTGACAAGAAGATCGTGAGCAGCTACATGCTGAACAACTCTGAGAACGCCTACAAGCAGGCTCAGGCAGCGGTGGCTCAGGCCAGGTCTGCAGTCAACCGTGCCAAAGTGAACCTCGGCTTCTGCACCATCACGGCTTCCGTATCAGGTGTTATCGGCGAGATTCCCGTGCGTGCCGGTGATCAGGTATCGCCTGCCACACAGCTGACCATCCTGAGCGGCAACACATCGATGTATGCCGAGATCTCTGTAACTGAAGCCATCATCGAGTCGATGGTGAAGGAAGGTGTGAAAGCCACCGATTTAGAGAAACATCTTGCTAAATTGCCCGATGCCACTTTTATCATGAAGAGCGGTACGGAGTATCCCCATAAAGGTCGTGTGGCCAGCCTGACGGGTGTGGTTAATTCTGCCACTGGTTCGCTGACCGCTAAGGTATCGTTCCCCAACCCTTCAGGTCATCTCTACTCCGGCATCCAGGGTACGGTCGTCATGAACTTCGCTGAGAAGGGCGTGATTATCGTTCCCCAGAACGCTGTGGTACGTCTTCAGGACAAGTCACAGGTTTATATTGTCAAGGCCGACAGTACTGCCAGTGCTACCGACGTGACAGTAGAAGATACTGGTAATGGTAAGGACTTCATTGTGAAAAGCGGTTTGAATCCTGGTGACAAGATCGTGACCCTTGGTGCAAACAACGTGACAGAGGGACAGAAAGTCCTCTTCCCCGAGGAAGTGAAAAGTGAAAAATAATCAGTGAAAAATTTGCTTCCGCATGAAGAACAATATATTTATCAATAAATATGTGATGGCATGTGCCATCTCTATTGTGATAGCTCTGGTAGGTTATATCTCAATGAGCACACTGCCTGTTGAGCAATACCCTGATATCGCGCCGCCTACGGTGCAGGTATCTACCAGCTATACAGGAGCTGACGAGAACACTGTGATGAAGTCGGTGATCCAGCCGCTCGAAGAGAATATCAACGGTGTGAACGACATGACCTACATGACCTCAAAGGCTTCGTCAAACGGTGATGTAGAGATCAATGTCTATTTTAAACAGGGCACTGACCCCGACATGGCGACGGTGAACGTGCAGAACCGTGTCACCCGCGCTCAGTCCCTGTTGCCTGCCGAAGTGAACAAGGTAGGTGTGAAGGTAGAGAAACGCCAGAACAACATCCTGCAGATCTTTGCCGTGAGGAGTGCTGACGGCAAGTACGACGAGGACTTCGTTTCAAACTATGTCGATATCAACATCACACCTCGCCTGATGCGTATCAACGGTGTGGGTAACGTGCAAGGTCTGGGTAACACCTATGCCCTGCGCATCTGGCTGAAGCCTGACGTGATGGCTCAATACGGTCTGACTCCCAATGACGTCTTTAACGCCATCGGCGGACAGAGCTTCGTATCGGCTGTAGGTACGCTGGGCGAACTGTCAGGAAACTCCTACCAGTACTCCATGCAGTACAAGGGTACGCTGAAGACTGTCGAGGAGTTCAACGACATCGTGCTGCGCACAAGTGGTGGCGGCATACTGCACCTCGACGACGTGGCAGAAGTGCAGATTGGTGCCATGAGCTACAACTTCACCTCCGCAGCACCAGGTGCCAATGCCACCAAAGTGAATGCGAGCATCAAAAAAACGTTTGAGGAGGCGAAGAAGACAATGCCTGCAGGACTGGAGTTCGTGACCATGATGACCAGCGACGACTTTCTGTTCGCCGCTATCCACAATGTGGTAGAGACACTTGTTATCGCCATCATCCTCGTAGTGCTCGTGGTGTTCTTCTTCCTGCAGAACATCAAGGCCACCATTATTCCCTCTATCTCGATCATCGTATCGCTGCTGGGTACCTTTGCCGTCGTATCGATGTCAGGCTTCTCACTTAATATCCTGACGCTGTTTGCCCTTGTTCTGGCTATCGGTACGGTGGTGGATGATGCTATCGTGGTGGTAGAGGCTGTTATGGCGAAGATGGAGAATGGTATCAGCGATGCGCGCGAGGCTACCCGCCAAGCCATGAGCGAGGTGTCGGTAGCCGTGGTGTCGTGTACCTTAGTATTTATGGCTGTGTTCATCCCCGTGACATTCATGCCAGGTACGTCGGGTACATTCTTCACCCAGTTCGGTATCACGATTGCATCTTCAGTCGGTTTGTCATGCATATCTGCCCTGACATTGTGTCCCGCCCTCTGCGCCATTATGATGCGTGCGACGGAAGGTAAGAAAGAGGGCAAGGGTCTGACCTACTACACGAAGAAAGCCTACACCGTGAGCTATAATGCTATTTACAACAAATACAGCAAGAGTGTCCAAAAGTTCATTAAGCGCCCCATCCTGGCATGGAGCCTGCTGATCGCAGCTGCCGTTCTGCTAGTATTCTTCATGAAGAGTCTGCCGTCAGGTCTCGTACCACAGGAAGACCAGGGCGTATTCCTGGTTGAGGTTCGTGCCCCTGAGGGTACTACCCTGAAACAGACCCGTGAGATGTTAAGAAAGGTAGAGGATAAGGTGAAGAAGATTCCTGAATTGGAGAGTTTCTCCTTGACCTGTGGCTACGGTATGTTGTCAGGTGCCGGTTCAAACTACGCCACGATGGTTGTGCGTCTGAAGAACTGGGAGGAGCGACCAGGTATGAACCACCTGATCGACCTTGTCATCGGCCGTTTCTACTATGACTGTATGGACATCAAGAATTTGCAGGTGCTGCCCTTCCAGATGCCTCAGATTCCAGGCTATGGTACAAGTAATGACATCACTCTGATTGTCGAAGATCCCACTGACGGTAACCTGTCGGAATTTGCCAAACAGACGGAAAAATTCCTTGCCAAGTTGTCTGAGCGACCAGAGGTTGCCTCCGCCACATCAACCTACTCAGAGCGTTTCCCGAAGTATCAGGTCGATGTCGATGCTGCCCAGTGCGATCGTGCTGGTGTGTCACCAGCTGACGTACTCAACACGCTCGGCGCTTTCTGCGGTGGTGCCTACATCGGTAACTTCAACCAGTTTGGTAAGGTTTACCGCATCATGGCTTCAGCCTCGCCCGAATACCGTCTTGACCCGCAGGCACTGCACAACATCTTCGTGCAGGTGAAGGGTGGTAAGATGGCGCCCATCTCTGAGTTTGTGTCACTAAAGGAAATTGTCGGTCCTGCCAACATCGAGCACTTCAACCTGCTCCAGAGCATCAGCTGCTACGTGACTCCTGGTAGCGGCTACACCGAGGGTGATGCCCACAGGGTCATTGCCGAGGTGTTCAAGGAGGTGATGCCTTCTACTGCCACCTACGAGTACAGTGGTATGTCTCGCGAGTTGGAGGAGGCTGCAGGCTCTAATGCCACCTCCCTTATCTACGTGATCTGCGCTATTCTGATCTACCTCATCCTTGGATCACTCTACAACTCATGGTTTACACCGTTGGCCGTATTGTTCAGTGTGCCTTTCGGACTGATGGGTGCCTTTGTATTTGCCTACTTCGGTAATATGCTGGGGTTGCCTGGTATGGACAATAACATTTACCTGCAGACGGGTGTGATCATGCTGATCGGTCTGTTGGCAAAGACGGCGATTCTGATTACTGAGTTCGCCACTGAGCGCCGTGCACAGGGCATGACCATCTCTGAGGCAGCCTTCGAGGCTTGTAAAGAGCGTCTGCGTCCGATCCTGATGACGGTAGCCACGATGATTATCGGTATGATTCCTCTCGTCATCGAGGGTGGTGCTGGTGCTAATGGTAACCGTGCCCTCGCCCTTGGTGTCATTGGCGGTATGAGCGTCGGTACTGTTGCCCTGCTCTTCGTCGTACCAGCCTTCTTCATCGTGTTCCAGAATCTGCATGAACGATTCCAGGGGAAAGCTGAAGTAAAAAGTGTTGAAGTAAAAACAGAGGAATAAATCATGAAAAGATTAAGCAATATCATTGTCACTGCAGCCGTGAGCTTCCTGCTCACGGGCTGCGGTATCTATAACAAATATGAGCAGAAGGTACAGGCGCCAGCCGATGCCTTCGGCACCAGTCAGGATATCGAGCGTGCCAGCGGCGACACGTCGATTGCCCAGATGTCGTGGCGCGAGTTCTTCACCGATCCACAGCTCCAGCAGCTCATCGAACAGGTACTGGCCAACAACACCGACCTCAACTCTGCACGTATTGCCGTGGAGAAGAGCCAGGCCGCGCTGACAGCTGCCAAACTGGCCTACCTGCCCGCACTCAGTTTCTCACCGCAGGGAGCACTCTCCAGTTTCGACCATAGTAAGGCCGTGAAGACCTACGACCTGCCGTTACAGTTGTCGATGGATATCGATGTGTTCGGTTCTATCACCAACAAGAAGCGTGCCGCCAAGGCTGTGCTCCTTCAGGCTCAGATGCAGCAGGATGTCGTCCGTGCTAACCTCATTTCGGTTACTGCCCAACAATACTTCCTGCTACAAGTACTCGACCGCCAGTTGGACATTCTCACACAGACCGACAGTCTGTGGAACAAGTCACTTGAGACCGAGCAGGCACTTTGGGAAAACGGTAAGGCCTACAGCACTGCTGTCAACCAGATGGAGGCATCGTATCTGGACGTGAAGACGCAGATTGTCAATACCCGCCGTCATATCCTCGCTGTCGAGAATGCCATCTGTAAGTTGCTGGCTGCCACCCCTCAGCATATCAGTCGTGCGAAATGGGGCAACTCACCCCTGCATCATGCCGAGGCACTGGGTGAGGCCGAACAGCGCATGTTCGATAACAAGTACCTGCATCTTGGCGTGCCTGCCAGCATGCTGGAGAATCGTCCTGATATCCGTATGGCCAACCATGCTATGGAGGAGGCATTCTATAATACGGCGGCAGCCCGCTCAGCCTTTTTCCCCAGCATCACGCTCGGCGGTTCTGTCGGATGGACCAACTCTGCCGGTGGCATAGTTGTCGATCCGGGCAAGCTGCTCTTGAACGCCTTTGCTCAGCTCACACAGCCCATCTTCGCTCGTGGCAAGCTGATCGCCAACAAGAAGATCGCCAAACTCACCGAAGAAGACTTGCAGAAGAAGTACGTTCAGACGGTGATCAATGCCGGCAACCAGGTGAATGAGGCGATGGCCGACTGCATGGCAGCCCGCGAGAAGCATGGCTACTACTACCGCCAAGTGGAGGTGCTGAATGAGGCTTACATCGGCACGCATGAGTTGATGGACAATGGCAAAGCCAGCTATATCGAAGTGCTCCGTGCACAGGAGTCTTTGCTTGACGCACAACTTGGTGCAGCCATGAACATGTACGATGCTGCCGAGGCAGTCATCGCCCTTTACATAGCTCTCGGCGGTGGCACTAAGTAAACTCTGTCATCTCGACCGAACGGAGTGAGTGGAGAGATCTCTCCATGCGCTACGCTTAGTCGAGATGACAAAGGGTAATGGTCGAGAGGACAAAAAAGGGCGGTCGGGCGAACAAAAGAAAGAGAGGCGCTCCTGATGGGGGGCGCCTCTCGATTATTATGTTTAAGTATGATTGTACTTAGAAGAACAGGTAGCGGTTGTCAACAACCTCTGCCTTCTGATAGAGTTCCTGGAGGAAGCGGCCTGCGGCCTGCATTGCCTGCTGCTGGAGCTGCTGCTCTACCATTTTCTCATCGTACTTCACACCCTGACGCTCTGCTTTCTTCAGCACCTTGAAGAGGTAAGCACCACCGTTACCCTTAACAACAGCCTTGCTGAAGTCGCCCTGCTTGCTGGCTGCCACAGCACCAGAGAGAGCGGGCTCACTGGCACCTGTAGCCTGTACAAAGACAGGAGCGGTGAATGTTACCTGGTTGACAGAGTCAATACGGGCACCCTTTGCCTTGGCTGCAGCAATATCAGCAACGCCAGCCAAATTAGCTTTGATTTTCTCATACTTCTTGTCACGGATCACATCTTGACGAAGCATATCCTTCACACTCTCGAGTGAACGGTAACCTACAGGATGAATCCTTGTCATCGCTACAACCAGCAGATTGTCGTTGTTACCACACTCATAGAGTGGACTAACCTCACCCTCCTTGGCATCAAAGATCCACTTCATTGCTTCACGGGTAGAACGCAGACCAGCTACAGTGTGCTCAGAATTGAAAAGATCCTTACGCTCCTGAACATTGAATCCGAACTTAGAAGCGTTCTTCTCAAGATCTGCAAGGGTCTTGTTCTCGCTGACATATTGGCTGAACTTATTGTAAGCTTCTGAATAGGTATTCTTAGAGAAATCGATGGTATGCTTGACCACAGCTACATCATACTTTTCTACCATTGCCTTGCGATTGGTGACCTGAAGGACAATGTTACCCTGAGCAAACTCGAGATTCTTCACGTCGTTAACAGGAAGGTTGTTAATGGCATTCAGGTAGTTCTTTGACTCCTCATCCATTGAATTGCTATTCTCATACATAGCAGAGGTGAGCCACATGGTCTCGCCAGTCTGACCGTATTTCTTTGCAAGCTCCTCGAAGTTGGCACCTGCCTTCAGCGCAGTATAAACACTATCAGCAGTCTTATGAGCTGCCTCAGCGGTAGCACCACCAATTTGAATCTGACGATACTCGATGCTGTCAGGCATCTGACTCTTAGAGATGAGCTTCACCACATTCAATGTGTTGTCAGCCTTGCTCTCAAAAGGTGCCGTGGTCTGACCTACAGACATAGAGTCAAGCTTAGCGGCGATATCATAAGGATAAGCACGCTTGGTAGCAGCAATACCTGTATAAGGGAACTGTGACTGTGCCCTACGAACCACCTCAGCAGGATTTGCTCCGCTCTGAAGTTTCTGAGAAGCTTCTGTCATCGAGCTCATCAGTGCCTTACGATCTGCTGCAGAGGCAACCACCTGGAAGCTGACGAACTTGATGTCGCGAGTCTCTACTGTCTGCTTAAACATCTCCTTGTCTTCCTCATACTTCGCTTTCAGATCCTTCTCATCGATCTTCACATCATTGTCGTTGATAGAAGAATAAGAGATGGAAGCCAACTGAATGTCGCTCTCCTGATTCATTCCCTCGAAAGCCATCTTGGCTGAGATAGGGTTAGAGACCAAGCAGTTGGCGATCAAGGTCTGATATTTCTGTGCAAGCGTCTGCTGACGGAGCTGCTTCTCGAGGAACTGCCAATACTTATAAACCTTCTCGTAAGACTCTGCCATCTGAGAGTTGCTCAGACTACGCTTGTATTCTGCGAGGAACTTTGTAAGCATCGTGACATCAAAGCGACCTGTCTCCTGATTAACGAACGGTGAACGGAGAAGCATGGGGTTTGTACCCACCTTCATGATGTTCTGCAATTCCTCGTCAGTCACAGTAAGACCGAGCTTCTCTGTCTCATTTGCAATGATCTGCTCGTTGACATACTGGTTCCAGACCTCGTCCTTGATGCTGTTAAGCTGCTCCTCAGAGAAGTTATCGACACCCTGGGTCATCTTCAGCACATTCTCGTATTCATCTACCAGTGCCTGGAATTCCTGTACATTGATTTTGTTACCTAACACCTCGCCAACTTGCTGACGCTGCTGGTTCTTGGTTGCTTCACAAGAACGGAAAGCCTCTTCAGCAATGAAGGCGAAAAGGCCAAGTCCGATGATTATCACCAGCGCAACGCCTCTCTTTCTGATTTTTCCTAATGCTGCCATTTTTGACTATTATTTTTATTGAATTATTCTATTTTTACTGACACAGGCGTACATAAGTGCGCACAAATCGGGCACAAAATTACAAAAATTACTGCAAACGAAGAAATTTTTCTGCAAAAAACCACTCATTCTACCACCTTTAATCGCACTAACTCGATTTTTGTTGCGGTATTTTTGATAATTTTGAACTCATAACCGTGAATTGTTACCACTTCGTTTAGTTTGGGGAATGACTGGTACTCATGGAGAATCAGTCCTCCAAGTGTCATATATTCATCACTCTCCGGCAGATCGAGTTCAAACATCTCGTTGATTTTCTCAATCTCAAGTCGGGCAGAGAGTACATATTCGTTCTCACTGATCTGTTTTGCCACATGATTCGTGTTGTCGTGCTCATCTTCTATCTCACCCGTAATCTCCTCCATGATGTCTTCCAACGACACCAAGCCACTGGTGCCGCCGAATTCATCTACGACCACAGCCAATGAGCGTTTCTGCTGCATGAGCATACGCATCAGCTTGGAAGCAAGCATACTCTCAGGCACATAGGAGATGCTGCGCAGAAGCGTAGAACTGAGACTATTGAGGGTGGCATCCGACTGCGCTGCCGTCAGGCGGAACATATCGCTGGAGTGGACATATCCCGTGATATGGTCGATATCCTCATGATATACAATGATCTTGCTGTGTCCACTCTCTACAAACATCTGCTGAAGTCCGCTGATCGTTGTCGTGTCCTCCACAGCATCAATCTCTGTGCGGGGCACCATACAATCGCGAACCTTAGTCTCAGAGAAGTCAAGCGCATTCTGGAAAATCTTCACCTCTTCACCTATTTCCTCATCACGGGCGGCATTATCTATACTGCTTTGGACAAGGTAATCCAGATCGACCTTCGTAAACTCATGTCCATCGACATCCTTATTCATGCGGATACCAATCAGACGGAGCAGGCCCTTCGACAACAGCGTAGCCAAGCGGGATATAGGATAAAGCACCACATAAAACAGATAGGCCGGTATGGCAAACACGGTAAGCAGTGTATTCGGATTATTCTTGAAGATAGATTTCGGCAGGAACTCACCTGTGAAGAGCACAATAAGTGTTGAGAGCAATGTGTCACAGGTGACACGCATCCCATCACTCAGTGGGTAGAAAAGTGTCTCATCGAAAATCTTAGCAAAGAGTATGCCATAGATGACCAATGCGATATTATTGCCCACCAGCATCGTAGAGACGAAATTATTAGGATGCTGATAGAAGATATTAAGCGCTTTCTGCGCCAGACCGTTCTTTTCCTTATCCATCTCTGCCAACAAACGGTTACTGGATACGAAGGCAATCTCCATGCCTGAGAAAAAAGCAGAAGCCAGCATCGAGACAATAAGCCAGATAATGAGTATAGTCATTGTGCGCCCCTCCTATGCTTTTGGGTTGCCGGACGAACGTATTCCTCAACCTTCGTTGTATCGGCGGGATCCTGTGGTTGCTCTTCAGCTTTATTCTCACCTGTCATATCCTCACGTTCAAAGGAGCCTTTTGAGTTGCTAACCAAATAATGGCGCATCTGTTCATCGCTACGGAAATAAGAGCCTTCCATTTGGCGTTCTGGCGTGACAACCTTCGAAAAGACATTGGAGTAAAGCTCGTGTGAGATGCCATCCCAATAAAGTTCCTCACTGGTATAGATCAGTCCGTTGATGTTTCGGATGCGAACCCGGCCTCGCAGATGCCAAAGTTTCTTCACATCATAATACCAGGCAGTATCGGCCTGAATATAAGCCTGCACATGAAACTTCTCATCGAACTGTTCAAAGAAGATACCCTTCTCAAAGGTCCATCGTGAAGGATTGCGCACAATGTTCACATCCCAACGTTCTGTCACAATGCGATACTTGATGATGCCAGAGTCGCTGATTAGCGTATTGACACCATAAGAAGTCATCATCGACACAGAGTCGCGATCATGAATAGCAGGGGCTGTATGCTCCTTCACATTATCACTACAGGCTGTAAACGCTGCAAAAACGACTGCGGCAAAGATTACTCGACCTTCCATTTTGCGAACCATCTCTCGTTGAAGGTAAGTCCGATGTTAATGCGGAATGTATTCTCCTTAACCAGATTCACAGCAGAACGACGGTTCCACTCTGCACTGATATTCAGAATAGAACGGTGGTTGTAATTGTTCAAGATGGGGATACCGAAGCCTAAGCTGACACGATACTCCTTGGGGCCATCACCATTATTTATATTATAATAAGGTGTAGTATAGCCTGCACCGATGCGATAGCGGATGCGATTGAAGAACTTCGCACTATTAGCTTTTGGAGTCCACTCTGCACCCACATTGATACGATGCATATCCTTCATCAGACCTGATGACAGCACATAAGCGCCCTTACCCTCAGTATCTACGACATACTCCGGCATCACGAGATCGCCCCACTTTTGCAACTGGTAATCGACACCCATGCGGAATGAGGTACTATGCTGATAAGCCAATCCTACGCCATAGGTCCAAGGTAGCTTGATAGCGTTGTCAAGGGTAAAACTTACAGAGTCCGCCTTGCCTGTTGTGGATTTCCTGTTCGTGATGATACACTCTGGGTCAGCCTGCGTGTTATGTCCTGGGCTAACAACCACACCAATCGTCATCTTATCTTTCTTGCTCAATGGCTGCTCAAACTGCAAACCCAAATCGAGCCTATAATTACTGATCTTCGTACGGTAGATCTTCGTCAGGGTATTCACATCACTCGAACTACTAGTTGCCACGCTGCGTTCAATGGTTCCCCAAAGATAAGCAAAGTTAAAACCAACAGACAGCGGTTTAGCAATCTGCCATCCAGCACCCACGAAGAACTGATTATAACCGCCCGTGCCGATATGAGTGGTACGGATCACAGCCGACACTTCCTGAAGTAACTGCCTAGAGTAATAATTATAGCCAACATTTGAATATGGCATGATACCAAAGGAAAAGCCCAAATGCTTAATCAGACGTAAAGAAGCTACGGCATAGTCAAAGCCGCCACTCCTTGCATTGAGCCTCTCTTCTTTTTCACGAAAATGCGTAATCTGTCCTGAGAGACCAGCATCTAGAATAAAAGTAAGTGAATCAACAGAAGAATAAGAAGCTGGATTCATCGGATTGACTTCATTTCCTTTACGGAAACCAAAGCCTACCCCAGCCATACCTTTATTAAACCCAACGCTCTGTCCGGCCAGGTCACCAAGGCCATACTGGCTATAAGGAGAGTTTGTGCCACTCTGTGCAGAGGCACCCATAGTTGTCAGTGCCATCAGGGCAAGACAACAGAGAGATTTATTCATATTTTGCGCTTTATTTCTATAGAAATTCATTTCAGGGTGCAAAATTATTGAAAAAAATTGGAATAAAACGCTTTTTACTGCAAAATATAAGCTATTTTTGCATCGTGAAACAAATAAAAAAGGATTTTTGTACATTTTTAGGTATCATTTTGATGATACTACCGCTAAAAGCGGTGGCTCAGGATTCCATTCAGGCAAATGCGATGGACTCTGTGGAAATCAGTCTGCTCACATGTTCGCCTCACGAGGAAATCTATAGCCTGTATGGTCATACGGCCCTACGATGGCATAATCTCAGGAGCAATGAAGACCTGGCATTCAATTGGGGCGTCTTCAATTTCAAGAAACCCTATTTCGTACTGCGCTTCGTATTCGGACTGACTGACTACGAGTTGGGAGGCATTCCCATGAAATACTTCGAGCAGGAGTATCGCAGTGTAGGCAGTAGTGTTACAGAACAGGTGCTGAATCTGACGGCTGAGGAGAAACAACGACTCTTTGAGGCACTGATCAGGAACTTACAACCTGAGAACAGGATCTACCGCTATAATTATTTCTACGACAACTGCTCGACAAGGCCCAGAGACATTATCGAGCAATGCATTAATGGAGATATACAATACACTGAGCGTGAAGAATTTACGCCTTCGTATAGAGATATGATTCGTATCTGTACCAGGAATCATCCATGGGCTACCTTCGGCAACGATATACTACTGGGAGTGAAGGCAGATCTGGCTACTGACAGAAGGCAGCAAGAGTTCCTTCCAGAACATCTGCTTTATGATTTTGACCATGCTCAGATTTATGCCAATGGCGAATACCGCCCGTTGGTGAAGGAGCGTCGGATACTAATCCCTGCCGGGGTACAGGTGATTGAACCAGACTTCTTGTTCTCACCAACGGAATGTGCCTGTGCCTTGCTCATCCTGTCGATAGTCATTATGACTTTAGAATGGCGCAGAAAGAAAACATTCCGTCTTTGGGACGGTCTACTGATGACGGCCCAAGGCCTGGTGGGATTACTGCTGTTTGTGATGCTATTCTCCCAGCATCCTACAACGAGCACCAATCTGCAACTGCTACTGTTCAACCCCCTGCCCTTTTTCTTCCTACCAGTAGTAGTCAGAAAACGTCCCACCCGTTGGTGGACCATATTGGCCACTCTGTTTATCCTGTTCCTAATCGGTAGCTTCTTCCAGCACTACGCAGAGGGAATGGTCATTGTGGCATTATGTTTGCTGCTTAGGTCTATGATTCATTATAAATTGAAGGCGTGAGAAATCATCTCTATCTCCCGATAACGCTACTGGCAGTGCTGGGATGGCATGCAGGAGCTCAGGCGCAGGTCGATACCCGACAGGCACCAAGGCTTGTGGTTAGCATCACGATAGACCAGCTCCGCAGCGATTATCTGGAGACTTTCGCCACAAATTACAGCACTGAAGGCTTTAAGCGGTTACTGGAAGAGGGAGCCGTCTTTGAAAACGCCTCCTACCCCTTTATTGATCCTGACAGAGCCTCAGCAATTGCAACAGTTGCAACAGGCACGACTCCTTTCTACCATAGTATTACGGGGCTTCAATGGCTCGACAGAAACACGCTGCGTCCCACCAGTTGCTCAGATAATCAACTGGCTGTTACGACGATTGGTGACGAATTAAAAATAGCGACAAACGGTTCTGCAAAAATCTTTGCTTATGCCCCTACTCAAGAGATGGCAATTATCTCTGCAGGACACACTTCTGACGGAATAGAATGGCTCACGCCAAGCAAGAAGGTAAAGACCCCGATAAATCAAGACATTACGACCAAGGCTCTTGCCTGTGTCAGTGAGCAACGGTTGGGGGCTGACGACACCCCTGATCTGCTCTGCCTGAGCTACGATGCCGGCACATCTGCGGAATCCTATGCACAGTTAGACCAGACCATCGGCACACTGATCTCCAGTTTGGAAGAACACGTTGGGAAAGAACGGCTTTTAGTTGTGCTAACAAGTACAGGCAGTTGCACTGCGGAAAAGATCGATTACAACCGCTTTCATATTCCTACAGGCCAGTTTGAAATCAAGCGCACTGCCAATCTCCTTAATATGTACTTAGGAGCGCTTTGGGGCCAAGGGCAGTATATAGAAGCCAGCTATAAGAACCAGCTTTTCTTCAACTATCAGCTGTTGGAGTCCAAGCGCATCAGTATGACCGATATCATACAGCGTTCACAGGAGTTCCTGTGCCAATTGGCTGGCGTCAAGCGAGTATATAGCGGTCTGCAACTCATCAATGGAACCAGCAACGATATACAGAAGGTGCGTAACAGCTACCATCCCCAGCGTTGCGGTGATCTGTTGATAGAGGTGGCACCAGGTTGGCATATTCAACACGAAGATACGGGTTATGACAAATTGTCACAACTCTCTACCCCATCCTTCCCCATTATTTTCTATGGTGCAGGCATCAAGGCTACCCGCGTCCAAAGACCTGTTACCACTGACAGGATAGCCCCCACAATTTCCAAGGCTATCCGCATCAGGGCTCCCAATGCCTGCACATCAGAACCATTGTTTTAGGAAAAACTGAATCATTTATTTGGTTTTTCGCCGATTTTGTGCTACCTTTGCACCCGTTTTTACGTAGTAAACAATAAAATTAAGATAAAAAGATGAATTTCACCAAGATTTTAAAGTCGTTGTTTGGAGACAAATCTTCACGCGACATGAAACTGATTCAGCCATTTGTGGAGCAGGCCAAGGCGGCTGCTGCAAAGGTAGAATCACTGGATAACGATGCCCTCCGCCAGCGGACGAAGGAGTTGCAGAAGCAGGTTCAAGATTCTGCAAGTGCCCAGAAAGCCCGGATCACAGAACTGAAGGCAACTATTGAGAACACCCCCATTGACGAGCGTGCTGATATCTTCGCACAGATCGATAAGATTGAGAAAGAGGTGCTCGACATTTATGAGAAGGCACTCGACGAGGTGATGCCTGAGGTCTTTGCCATCGTGAAAGAGACAGCCCGCCGTTTCGCTGAGAATGAAGAGACCGTTGTGACAGCTACGGATTTCGATCGTGAGTTAGCTGCCGACCCCAAGAAGGACTTTATCACCATTGATGGTGACAAAGCCATCTACCATAACCACTGGACTGCCGGTGGAAACGATTTGAAGTGGGAAATGATCCACTATGACGTGCAGCTCTTTGGTGGTACCGTACTTCATCAGGGAAAGATTGCTGAGATGGCAACTGGTGAAGGTAAAACCCTCGTGGCCACCCTCCCCGTCTTCCTGAATGCCCTCACAGGTAATGGTGTACACGTGGTGACTGTGAACGACTATCTGGCAAAGCGTGACTCTGAATGGATGGGGCCGCTCTATATGTTCCATGGTCTGAGTGTTGACTGTATCGACAAGCACCAACCCAATTCAGAGGCACGTCGTAAGGCTTATCAGGCCGACATCACCTTCGGAACCAACAACGAGTTCGGTTTTGACTATCTGCGTGATAACATGGCAGTATCTCCTGCTGACCTCGTACAGCGTTCTCACAACTACGCCATCGTCGATGAGGTTGACTCCGTGTTGATCGATGATGCCCGTACGCCTCTGATTATCTCAGGACCTGTACCTAAGGGCGATGATCAGATGTTCGAGGAGTACCAGCCTCTGGTAGAGCGCCTAGTGGGTGTTCAGCGCCAGTTGGCTACCCAATATCTAGCTGATGCGAAGAACCTGATTGGCGAAGGTAACAAACTGATTGAGGCAGGCAACAAGAAAGAAGGTCAGGAGAAACTTGACGCAGGTTTCCTCTCGCTCTACCGTTCTCACAAGGCTTTACCAAAGAACAAGCCCCTTATCAAATATCTCTCTGAGGAAGGTATCAAGGCTGGTATGCTGAAGACCGAGGAGATCTATATGGAGAACAACAACCGTCGTATGCCTGAGTGTGTCGAGCCGAGCTTTCAGCGCTTGAGGCAGAGACGGATATTACAGACGAGCAGCGCCTCGACAAGAAAGATGAGTTACTGAACCATTATGCCATCCAGAGTGAGCGTGTACATACCCTGCAGCAGTTGCTGAAGGCCTACTGTATGTTTAATAAGGATGATGAGTATGTAGTAATCGACGGTGAGGTAAAGATTGTCGATGAGCAGACGGGCCGTATCATGGAAGGCCGTCGTTGGAGCGATGGCTTGCACCAGGCTGTAGAAGCCAAGGAGCACGTGAAGGTAGAAGCTGCCACCCAGACCTTTGCCACCATCACCCTGCAGAACTACTTCCGCATGTATCACAAGTTGGCAGGTATGACAGGTACGGCTTCTACAGAGGCAGGTGAGTTCTGGGATATCTATAAGCTCGACGTGGTGGAGATTCCGACGAACCGTCCTGTGATCCGTAACGATCAGGATGACCGTGTATATAAGACGGCTCGTGAGAAATACAATGCTGTGATCGAAGAGATTGTGAAGATGCGTGAAAGTGGACGTCCTACACTGGTAGGTACCACCTCTGTGGAAATCTCTGAGTTGCTGTCGAAGATGCTCTCTATGCGTAAGATACCTCATCAGGTGCTGAACGCAAAATTACACCAGAAGGAAGCTGATATCGTGGCTCTTGCCGGTCAGTCAACCAACGGACTGGGTGCTGTCACCATCGCTACGAACATGGCAGGTCGTGGTACCGATATCAAGCTTTCGCCTGAGGTAAAGGCAGCAGGCGGTCTGGCCATCATCGGTACAGAGCGTCATGAGAGCCGTCGTGTGGACCGCCAGCTTCGTGGTCGTGCCGGACGTCAGGGAGACCCAGGGTCTTCCGTCTTCTATGTATCACTCGAAGACAAACTGATGCGTCTGTTCGCTTCAGAGCGTATCGCCTCCGTGATGGACCGTCTGGGTTTCAAGGAGGGTGAGATGATTGAGAGTCCGATGATCTCCAAGAGCATCGAGCGTGCCCAGAAGAAGGTTGAGGAGAACAACTTCGGTATCCGTAAGCGCTTGATTGAGTACGATGATGTGATGAACAAGCAGCGTACCGTAATCTATGAGAAGCGCCGTCACGCCCTGATGGGTGAGCGTATCGGTATGGATATCGCCAACATCATCTGGGATCGTGTGGTGAATATCATTGAGAACTCTGGCGACTATCAAGGCTGTAAGGAAGAGTTCCTACATATCCTCGCTATGGAAGTACCTTTCACCAGCGAGGAGTATATCAACCAGCCTCGTGAAGTATTGACAGAAAATGCCTTCCAAGCTGCCATCGGCAACTTCAACCGTCGTACAGAACGTATTCAGACGGTTGCCAACCCCATCATCAAGCAGGTCTATGAGAATCAGGGCCAGATGTATGAGCGTATCATGGTGCCCCTCACAGATGGTCGTCGCATGTTCAATATCCCTTGTAACCTGAAAGAAGCTTATGACACAGAATCGAAGTCTGTCGTGAAGGAGTTCGAGAAGAGTATCCTGCTTCACATCATCGACGACTCTTGGAAAGAGAACCTGCGCCAGCTCGACGAACTGAAGCACTCTGTACAGAACGCCAGCTACGAGCAGAAAGACCCATTGCTGATTTTCAAGCTGGAGAGTGCCAAGGTTTGGGATGATATGATCAACGAGATGTACAACCGCATCTGTTCGATCTTGACACGTGCCCAGATTCCTGAGATGCAGCAGCAGGTTCAGGAGGCAGCGCCTGAGCAGCGCACCCAGCGTCAGCAATACACTGAGAGTAAGCAGCAGATTGGCGAGGAGCAGTTGGTAGATAGAAACCAGCAGGCAGCAGCCCAACAGGATACCCGTGCTCAGCAGCCTCGTACACCTATCACCAAAGATAAGTTGCCAGGTCGCAATGATCCCTGTCCTTGTGGAAGTGGTAAGAAATTCAAGAACTGTCACGGAAAAGGAATTGTATGATTACCATAGCAGATCTAAAGAAATCATTTGGTGAGACAATAGCATGTGATATCCCCTCGTTGACCATCAACGACGGGGATATCCTTGGTTTAGTAGGCAATAACGGAGCTGGTAAGACCACCCTTTTCCGTATGATGCTCGATCTGCTGAAGCCCGATGCCGGTGAAGTAGCCCTAGACGGTGTGAACCCTGCAGAATCGGAAGGCTGGAAAGCCTCAACGGGAGCCTATATAGACGAGGGGTTTCTCATCGACTTCCTCACCCCAGAAGAGTATTTCGCCTTTATCGGCAAAATCACCAACATGACACAAGAAGCTGTCGATGAACGCCTCAAGGACTTTGAGAAACTCTCAGGTGGAGAGATCTTCGGACAGAAGAAACTCATCCGTAACCTCTCGGCAGGTAATAAACAAAAGGTAGGTATCATGTCTGCCCTCTTCAACCGTCCGAAGCTGGTGATTCTCGATGAGCCCTTCAACTTCCTCGACCCTTCGTCGCAGAATATCCTGAAGCATGAGCTCACGGAGTACAATCACGAAACGGGGGCTACCATACTCATTTCCAGTCATAACCTGCAACACACGGTTGACATATCTACCCGCATCACCCTGCTAGAGAAAGGTCATATCATTAAAGATATGTCGAATGAAAACGGCAGTGCAAGGGCTGAATTAGAGAACTATTTCGACAAGGAAGCAGAGTAAAGTATCCCCAAAAGTAGGTATTTTTCAGGTTTAAGCCACTGGATGCAACCTCGTTGCAAAATAATTTATATACCTTTGCCCTCGATTAAAAATACAAGCAAATGAAACTGTCAGAATTGAAAACTGGTGAGAAAGGAGTTATCGTAAAGGTTCAAGGACATGGTGGATTCCGAAAGCGTATCATCGAAATGGGATTCATCAAAGGTACAGAGGTTGAGGTATTGCTCAACGCGCCATTACAGGATCCTGTGAAATACAAGCTGATGGGCTACGAAGTATCGCTGCGCCATCAGGAAGCCGATAATATAGAGGTGGTGTCAGCCGATACGCCTCTGGAGGAAACCACCTTTAATGTCACCCCAGACAACAACCGTCACGAGGACGACTACATCCATCATGAGGCCATGAAGGAGCGTCGTACTATCAACGTCGCATTAGTTGGCAACCCCAACTGCGGCAAGACCTCTCTCTTCAATTTTGCCTCTGGTGCTCACGGACATGTGGGAAACTACTCTGGCGTGACAGTCGATGCCACAGAGGCACACGCCTCCATGTTCGGCTATGAGTTCAACCTGACCGATCTGCCTGGCACCTACTCCCTCTCCTGCTATTCCCCAGAAGAACTCTATGTGCGTGAACATCTGACGGAGAAGATGCCCGATGTCGTCATCAATGTGATAGACGCATCAAACCTGGAGCGCAACCTCTATCTGACAACCCAGCTGGTGGATATGAACATCCGTATGGTTTGTGCCCTGAACATGTATGATGAGTTTGAGCGCCGTGGAGATCACGTCAACATCGACACACTCAGCACCCTGTTTGGTATCCCCATGATTCCCACCTCGTTTAAGAACGGTACAGGTGTCAAGGAGCTCTTCAAGGCAGTGATCCAGGTATATGAGGGAGCCAGCAAGTTCTCACGTCACCTGCATATCAACTACGGACACGAGATAGAAGATGGTATCAGCCGTATCCAGAAATACCTGAAGGCCGATGAGCATATCCGTCAGCACTACTCCACCCGATACCTGTCGCTGAAACTCTTGGAGCACGACAGTCAGGTACTCGACTACTTAGGTAAGCACATGCAGGGAGAGCAGCGCATGAAGGACTTCCAGACACTGACGAATGAGCGCGATAAAGCCTCAGCACGTGTCAAGGAAGAAACGGGTAATGACTCTGAGACAGCCATCATGGACGCCAAATACGGATTCATTCACGGTGCCCTGAAAGAGGCAGGCTTTAAGACAGGCACCAAAGAAGATACTTATAAGACCACCCACAGGATAGACCGGTTGCTCTCGCATAAGTATTTTGGGTTCCCCATCTTCTTCCTGTTGCTTTATATCATGTTTGAGACTACCTTTACCTTAGGCCAGTATCCTATGGACTGGATTGAGGACGGTGTGGCATGGTTGGGCGACAAACTCACGGAGACGATGTCCGACGGTCCATTGAAGGCGATGCTTGTCGATGGTGTCATCGGTGGTGTAGGCTCAGTGATCGTCTTCCTCCCCCAGATTCTCATCCTCTACTTCTTCATCTCACTGATGGAGGACTCAGGCTATATGGCACGAGCAGCCTTCATCATGGATAAGCTGATGCATAAGATGGGACTCCACGGCAAGTCGTTCATTCCTCTGATTATGGGCTTCGGCTGTAATGTGCCTGCTATCATGGCAACACGTACCATTGAGAGTCGTCGTTCACGCATCATCACGATGATGATCCTGCCGTTTATGAGTTGTTCCGCGCGCCTACCTATTTATATTATGATAGCCGGCACCTTCTTCTCGCTGCAATACCGCTCTTGGGTACTGTTGTCGCTCTATGCTATCGGTATCCTTACGTCAGTTGTTGTCAGCAAGACATTCTCCTCACTGGTGATCAAGGGCGAAGACACACCTTTTGTGATGGAGCTCCCACCCTACCGTTGGCCGACACCGAAGGCCATCTGGCGTCATACCTGGGAGAAAGGCAAGGAATATCTGAAAAAGATGGGAGGTATCATCCTCGTGGCCTCCATCATCGTCTGGGCACTTGGCTACTATCCCCACAACGATGCCCTCGACGTGCCCCAACAGCAGGAGCAAAGCTATATCGGACGCATGGGTAAGACCATCGAACCCATCTTCGAGCCACAAGGTTTCAACTGGAAACTCGATGTGTCCCTGTTGGCAGGTGTTGGAGCCAAAGAGATCGTAGCCTCCACCATAGGTGTACTCTACAGCGGTGATGACTCCTTTGGCGATGACGACACATTCAGCGACGATAATGAGAAATATACCCGTCTGCGCCAGATGATGCTACAGGAAGGCATCACACCACTGGCAGCCTACGCATACCTTATATTTATATTGCTCTACTTCCCCTGTATCGCTACCATAGCCGCCATCAAGAACGAGACAGGCTCCTGGCGCTGGGCCCTCTTCGCCGCCGTCTATACCACTGCCGTCGCCTGGCTGGTGAGTATGGCGGTCTATCAGATTGGAAGATTGTTTATCTAAGAAGCAAGCATCAATGGAGAAAATTATATTAGGCATTGACCCAGGAACTAACCTGATGGGCTATGGGCTGCTGAAGGTGGTGGATGGAAAGGCGCAGATGATCACGATGGGCGTGATCGACCTGCGTAAGTTCCCTGATGCCTATATGAAACTCGGACATATCTTCGAACGCGTCACAGGTATCATCGATGGCTATCTGCCCGACGAGATGGCAATCGAAGCCCCCTTCTTTGGCAAGAACGTGCAATCGATGCTGAAGTTGGGGCGTGCCCAAGGCACAGCCATCGCCGCTGCTATCCATCACGGGGTGCCTATCCACGAATATGCGCCGATGAAAATTAAGATGGCACTGACTGGCACTGGTTCTGCCTCAAAGGAACAGGTAGCTGGTATGCTGCAACGGCTTCTGAAGATCCCTAATGAGGAGATGGGTAAGTTTATGGATGCGACGGATGCACTGGCTGCTGCTTATTGTCATTACTTGCAGATGGGGCGTCCGGAAAGTGAGGTGAAGTATCGTGGGTGGAAGGATTTTGTGAACAAGAATCCTGGAAAAATAAAAAAATGATGGAGACCTCTCGACAAGCTCGAGGTGACAGAATTAATAGGGTGACAGATTATGGCAACAATAAATATAAAGAACGCGCGCGCGAGGAAGACAGAGTGGAGTATGGCGGAGCCTGTAAACTTCACGATAGAGAAAGGGGAACACATCGCCATCGTCGGACGTAACGGTGCCGGCAAGTCGATGTTTGTGGATATCCTCACCGGACGCCACCCTGCATTCCCCAACATGGTGACCTACGGTTTCGATGCCCCCTACGACAATATCAAGTATATCTCCTTCCGCGACACCTATGGCGGCGACAACGATCGCACCTATTTCCTCCAACAGCGCTGGAACCAGATGGAGATCGACGAGGAGACACCTACCGTCGCCTCCAAGCTCGAAGAAGCCTACCAACTGGCAGGCACCGACACGCCAGAGCGCCGAGCCCTTCAGCAACATATCTACAAGCTCTTCCATCTTGAATCTCTTCTCGACAAATATATCATCCTCCTTTCGAGTGGAGAGCTCCGCAAGTTCAAGTTAGCCTCCTCGCTCTTTACCGATCCCCGTGTGCTGATCATGGACAATCCGTTTATCGGACTCGATGCCGAGACGCGCGATCAGCTGAAGGAGTTGTTGGCGACCCTGTCCGAAGAGCGCCAGCTGCAGATCATCCTCGTTCTCTCCAAGAGCGACGAGATACCAGAGTTTATCACTCATGTCGTGGAAGTCCGTGAGATGCGTGTTCTCCCCAAGATTACTCGTGAGACCTACCTGCAAAGCCGCCCCCCCTTCCCCACTCGCCTGCTCTCAGACAAGAAGGCACAAGAGATTCTCAACATGCCCACGAACCAGCTTGCAGCAGCATCCCAGGAGGTCATCCGCTTCAACAACGTCTCCATCCGCTATGGAAGCCGCACCATTCTAAAAGATCTCACCTGGACGGTCAATCAAGGTGAGCGCTGGGCTCTCTCTGGTCAGAACGGCAGTGGCAAATCCACCCTGCTCTCACTCGTCTGCGCCGACAACCCACAGCGCTATGCCTGCGACATCTCACTCTTCGGACACAAGCGAGGCTTCGGCAATAGCATCTGGGACATCAAGAAGCATATCGGCTACGTGTCGCCAGAGATGCACCGCAGCTATCGTCAGGACATCCCCGCCATCCGTATCGTGGCAAGTGGGCTGCAAGACACGATTGGACTTTATACCCAGCCCAAAGAGACAGAATACGCCGTCTGCCGCCAGTGGATGGACATCTTTGGCATCGGTCTCCTCGCAGAGCGCACCTTCCTGAAGATGTCGAGTGGCGAACAGCGACTGGTGCTCTTAGCCAGAGCCTTTGTCAAAGACCCCGACCTGCTGATTCTCGACGAGCCCCTTCACGGACTCGACAACTACAACCGCCGTTTGGTAAAGGATATCATTGAGACCTTCTGTCAGCGTCCGGGCAAGACCCTCATCATCGTCACCCACTACCAGGAAGAACTCCCCGCCGTCATCGACCACGCCATCACCCTCCAACGCCACTAACTAAAAAGACTACAGCTTCATCCACTGCGTTCGTTCTGCGTCGCTCATTTTCTCGATGGCTTAACCCCTATGGATGTTTAGACTACTCTATTGACCGTATTGCGTTCCGGCTCACAATAGAGTTTCAGGAACCGTTCAAAAAACGGCCAAATTTTTACTACATAACTACGCAGTAAATTTTTCATAGGCATAAAACAATTTTGGGTAAGGCTATCAACAAATTCCGCTCTCTCACTTCTCCCCCACTTTTCTCTCACTTTACCCCCACTTCACACGCCAAACCCCTGTATGAGGGTTAAGTGAAGGTTGAGTGAGGGTAAAACACCCACCCTCACTTAGCTCCAGCCCTTTGTACAAAGGCGTTTCAAGAAATCCAAGTGAGGGAAACGGCGAAATTTCCATATTGAGTTTTACTAAAACATCCGTGTGAAATTATTAGAAAAATAAGCTATAATGGATGGCTATTTGGAAATAATTGCTTAACTTTGCGCCCAAAGAAGCAGATACATCAGCATGATATTAACGGAATTTTCATATAAGCAAGCTTCCGGTTGGAACTTAAAAGAGTTGTCGCTAAACCACCAAAACCTCATAGTAGGTTTGAACTCAGTGGGTAAGTCGAGAACTGTCTCTGCACTGGGGCAGGTGGCTCGCTTCATAAGGGGCGAGGCTGATGCCAACATGGAAGATATCGAGTGTTCGTTGATTTTGGAAAATGGTAATCGCCTGGAGTATTCATTCGAAATCAAAGGCGGTGAAATTCAGTCTGAAATCCTCAGGAAAGACGGACAATCGCTGATAATGAGAGAACGCTTCTCTGCTGCTATGTATAATGATAATCAGGTGAGTCCTCCTGCTGGTAAACTTCTGATACAAGTGCGTCGTGACACACAGCGCTATCCAGAGATAGAGGAGATTATCAGATGGGCTGAGCATACATCGATGTTTGTGTTCAGTAATATTACTACTTCTCCAAACTCATTGAGTCCATATACAATATCCAATGAGCCACTGCTTCCTGTGATGTATGAAAAGATATCTGAAGAAAAGCAGAAACGGCTGTTGACATTTATGCATGAGCTGGGCTACGAGATAGACCGCATAGAGGAGTATCAACGTGAGAACGGCTCGAAGATGCTGCATATCTATGAAAAGGGCATCGAGAATCCGATGACTCCGTTTGAATTGTCGAACGGCATGTTCCGTGTGTTCTGCGTGCTATTGTATATGCTTTACTGTTCAACCCTGGCTGATGCCCGTTGCCTGATTATCGATGATATGGGCGAGGGCCTGGACTATATGCGCTCTACGAGGCTGGGAAAAATTATGTTCAACTATTGTGAGGAGAACCACATACAGTTGCTGGCCACCTCGAACGACAGTTTCCTGATGGATGCTGTTGACTTGCAGTACTGGAACATCTTGCAGCGCAAGGGTGGCAGGGTGTATAGCCTGAACAACAAGAACAGCAAGGAACTGTTTGAGCGGTTTGTACGCACTGGCCTGAGCAATTTCGATATTCTCTCATCGAACTTTATAGCCAACAATACGAAGGATGAATAAGCGCAGACTGGCAGTATTTGTTGAGGGTCAGACAGAACTTGTTTTTGTGAGAGAATTCCTGAAACAATGGTATGGGTATGACACGAGTTTCATTGGCTTTGCATGCTATAATCTTCAAAACAATGAGTTTTATGATGCTGCATACCAATATGGCAGTGAGGAGAGCGAGAACTATTTCATGCTGGTGAACGTTGGCAATGACAATTCGGTACTCAGTAAGATCCTCTCTCGTCTGACATATCTTGTGAATCAGGGCTATCAGCTGGTGATAGGCTTGCGCGATATGTATAGCAAGCAGTATGTGCAGGATGCCGGTGGTCACGTGATTGACGAGGAGGTGAACCAGAAGCATATTGATGCCGTGAGGGATGTGCTGAAGAGTGCTGCGAATGGTGAGAAGGTTGATTTCCACTTCGCTATCATGGAAGTAGAGGCTTGGCTTCTGGGCATGCACGACTATCTGTTGTCTATAGACAAGCGATTGACGGGTGATTATATCAAGGAGTCAACAGATATCGATCTGGATGCAGACCCAGAGAAAACGATTGTTCATCCTGCCATGGAACTGGGTAGAATATATGGTTTGGTGGGGAAACAGTACGACAAGCATTTGTCGGACATCTCGGCAATCATGTCTATTCTCACTACTGATGATTTCTGCAAGCTGATGGACTCTGGTAAGTGTAATACCTTCAAAAAATTTGTAGAGAGCCTGTTGGGACAGCAGGTGAGTTAGATATCAGAAATCCCTCGGTGTTTTAGCATAGTATTATATATGGCCTATCGGCATTACTCTATGCGGTAGCCGATAAATAATAATGGCGAACCCGAAGGGCAAAGGCTCGAGAGCCATACAAAGACCTTTGAAATCGGCGGTTTCTGTGATTTCAAATTACGCCCCTTCCATATAGGGAAGGGCTCGGGTTAGGTGGATGTCTCTTTTCGTTCTTTTATCTGCGCCAGAGAAAAGGACAAATCCTTGCAGGGGTTCCCCTGCATCATCCTCATGATGACAATTGACATCAGCATATTCATCATGCTGAGCAAAAAGTTACAAATCACTATACATCTCTACATTTTACTTATAACTTACTAAATATTAAGCCTTTACACCATGTATAGAGCCTACATAAAATTTGCAGCTATACATAGCAATAGCTTATGATGGCTTCAAATAAAGAAAAATCTGATTTAAACAACTGATTATTAATGTGTTCCTTATTAGTATAACTAATGGAAACACTTTGTTTCGCTAATGGAAACACTTTGTTTCATAGGCAGAAACAAGTTGTTTCAATATTAGAAACACCTATGAAACAAAGTCGCCTTTCTGTTGGAGATGATACCAGAATGACCCGAAAACACGTCATGAACAACCAAAAGCCCCCAAATCATGTATAGACGTACTTAGCATTTAACCATCTATACATTACTTAATTACCTAATAAACAATACGTTACAAAGGAAATGTAGGAATGTATTGGAGATAGCGGAATCAATGTGCCGGCTGTAACGGAATGAAATGTGCCGGCCTTAGCGGTTTCAAATGTACCGCCTCGCTTGAGGTCGTAATTCCGGGTGCAAAGATACACTATTTATTTTGATTTTCGTCTTAAACTTTCACCTTTTAACTCAATTCTCCTCGCATTTGCCGTTAGACGGTCCATGATAGCATCTGCCAAAGTAGGCTCTTTGATATAGTCGTACCACTTGGCAACAGGCAGTTGCGAGGTGATGATGACAGACTTACGCTCATAGCAGTCTTCGAGTATCTGGAGCAGTGCCAGACGCGAGTTGTCATCCAGAGGCTGTAAGCCGAAGTCATCAAAGATGACGAGGGCATTCTTCTCGATGTGGTTGATGACCTTGAGCAGTGTCCCATCGACCTTTGCCATGGAGATCTTCTCGATAAAGCGGTTCATGGAGTAGTACTCCACACGATGTCCCAGAAGGCAGGCCTGCCTTCCCAAAGCACAGGCAAGAAACGACTTTCCGCAGCCTGTCCTACCTGTAATCAGCAGGTTTTGGGCACGTGGGATAAAGTCGCAGTCTGCAAGTTCCTGCAGTGTCTGCCTGGTGAGGTTCCGCTCTTCTGAGCAGATGACATCCTCCATCACTGTGTTGTACCTCAGACGGCTAGTCCTCAGATACATCTCAGTGCGCTTGCGGTTCCTGTACTGGATCTCCGCTTCCACCATCTTTGCCATGAAGAGGTCGAGCGTAGGTCTGTTCTCAGGCGAGAGTGTTTCCATTGACTGGTAGTACTCTGCCATTCCCTTGAGCTTCATCTGCTGAAGCTGGGCGATTGTCACTTGGTTGTTCATCTTTCCGTTACTTTAAATGATTAAACCTTAAAATCTAAAAATATGAAAAACACTCGGGGAACGCCTGCCGGCAAGGGGCAGACAGCCCCGACGAGGCTCTGCCTGCTGTAGGGGTACACTGTCCAGCCCGTGCTCCAGTATGTTTTTCAGACGGGTATATCTAGCTGACGAGACTGGTCCTATGCGCTGACAGGCATTCTCCAACCGCTCGTTGCCAAACTTCGCTGCAAGTCTCAGTATTCCATGACAGGCCTTGTATGACTGCTGCACGAATCGGGGGGACTTGAGCACCGCCTGCATTACCTCATGAGTGGCAGGTCCTATCAGACGCGATTTGTCGAGGAAATAGGCAGCATTGCACTCCCTGCTCCTCATGTAGGCCAGATGGTTGGGAGGCATGTGAGAGGGCTCTGTGGTATAGCCATCCGTGAAGCTGCGCCTGTGGACAGCCACACGCTCCATATCAACCCAGACCTCTACGATGTTGCAGTCATACACGGCCTTGGCCTTCTTTCCTACATACTGGTAGGGTATGCTGTAGAAGTGGTGTTCCTTGCCAATCTGTACGTGATATGTGGCGCCTACGGTGAAGAGCTTCTCATACCTGAAGACATACATGTCAGGTGGCAGAGGATTCATCAGCGGCTTCTCGCTGCTGAGATACCTGTCCCAGCGTGAGGTGCCGATGGATTTCATCACACGGCTGTTGTACTCATCATTCAGCTCGTACAGGCGATTGTTAAGTTGGTCAATGGAATAGAACTCCTCCCTCCGGCCACTGCCGTTACCACTCTCAATACGGCTGTAGTAGAAGCGATACACTTGGTTGACAAGGCTCTCTGCCGGTCCCTTGTCGCGAGGCTTACTGACTCGGCAGTTCTCCAGGCATGTACCATAGTGTAGTGCCCACTGGTTGGCGGCTTCAGAGAAGGCCGGCTCATAGCGGTCGTACTTCTTCACCCACTGCCGCATGTTGTCGCTCTTCACTGTCAGCGGCACTCCGCCAAAATAGGCCAGGCAGCGCGACAGCGCGTTAAAGAAACTCTCCATTGTGGTAGAGAGCATGGCTATGGCGAAGGCAAGGCTTGAGAAAGGCAGCACGCATACCAGTACATAGGCCTCCTGGCAAACCTTGGTGCGTGGATCCATAATCCACAGTTTGTCGCCAGCATAGTCCGCCTGCATCTCACCGGCAGGCTCATATACGTTATGGAAGGAATAGGAATGTGCCTTCTCATAGGCCTGTAGCTTCTCCTTGAATTGGGTGTAGCCATAGGGATGGGCCACCCGATTGCTGTAGTTCTCGAAGAGCAGCTGATAGGTCATGTTGCGCAACTGCATCTGTCGCGCATAGTCTTCCAACAGGGGAGTCAGCTCCTCGAGTTTCTCGCTGTCAGTGTTGCGATGGCCACTGTCACGGACCATTACCTGGCTGAGTGTCTTGTCGTCACTGTGCAGCAGTTCCTCTGCCGACTTTCCAGAGGCATCTATCCTCCCGATGTATACATCCACGGAGGTACGGCTCAGATTCAGTTTCTCGCTAATCTTACGCTTCGAGGTGCCTTTGATGAATTCACGAATTAATAATCTCAGATCTGTCATTGTCGCTTTCTTGTTTGCCATAATCACCTTGCTTTAGAATTACTTCTGCTGCAAAGGTAGACTTTTGTCTCCAAGAACAACGACCTCACATCAGTTTTTTTCAGTGGCACATTTCATTCCGCTGAGGGTGGTACATTTCAATCCGATACGAGTGGCACATTTCTTTCCGCTATAAGTGGTACATTTGTTTCCGATACGGGTGGCACATTTATTCCGATACTATCAAATGTATAGAGAAACGCAAAAATCTGAGTGAGAAAAATATAGGTATTACTACCTGTAGTTTATCGAATGCTTACTGTTATTGTATATAGGTATTACTACCTGTAGTTTATCGAATGCTTACATCGCTCATATAAGCGGCAAAGCCGAGCGCTCCACTTCGGTCGAAATGACAAGGCATGCACTGCGCTTAGTCGAAATGACAATGGGATCTCTTCAAATGAAAAAACCCTGTCTCGCGACAGGGCCTTTCGGGAAATCGATTTAATATGCGTGCTTATCATGTATAAAGATCGTTTTAATGGTTAACCAGATGATTCGGATGTCGAGCCAGACGCTCCAATGCTCCATATACCAGATGTCACGCTTCACGCGCCCCTCCATCTGCCAGAGCTCCTTCGTCTCCCCACGGAATCCCGTCACCTGTGCCCAGCCTGTCACGCCCGGTTTCACGAAGTGTCTCACCATATACTTGTCGATCAGCTGCGAGTACATCTCCGTATGTGCCAGCATGTGCGGTCTCGGCCCCACGATGCTCATGTCCCCCTTCAGCACGTTCCAGAACTGGGGCAGTTCGTCGATGTTCGCCTTCCGCATAAAGTTGCCGAACGGATACTTTCTCGGATCATCCTTCGTCGCCTGTAGTCTGTCTGCATCCTTGTTCACATGCATCGATCGGAACTTCAGGCAGTAGAAGTCCTTGCCGTCCAAGCCCGTGCGCAACTGTTTGAAGAAGATCGGTCCAGGACTCTGAATCTTGATAATCAGGTAGATGATTGGGAACAGCAAAGCCGTAATAACCAGGAACACCAGCGACAGCACAATGTCGAGCACCCGCTTCACAAACCTGTTCACTGAGTTCTGCAGCGGGTTATCATAAGTAGCGTAAATCTCGATATCATCCAGAAACTCACGTTTCAGATTCAGTCCAATCGACTCCACCGACACAGGCACATAGAAGAACCTCACCACCTGATGGTCACAGAGCTTGGAGATACTACGAATCACATCCTTCTCACGTCTTGACACACATAGATACAGTTCATCACCAAGCACCAGACTCTCAGGCTGCTGCATCCCCGCCATGAAATCCTCAAAGGATCCCAGCCTCTCCAGCAGATCCCGCTTACTGCCAGGCTCCCGCTTTGTCTGCTTCTCCACATCGTTAGCCACGTCGCCCAGCGCCTCGTCGCCATAGTAGCCCAATATCTTATAACCCAATGTCGCATCATCCTTCAGCTTATTGTAGATGCCAATCAGTTCAGGATCCGACCCCACCAGCGTCACACTCCGCGTGTTCCTGCCCGCCTGACGATAGAGCTTGATAAACCAGCGCTCCCCCAGTCTCTTGAAGAGCAGGCCGACAAAGAACACGGTGCCAATCTCCCATATCAGCCAGCCGATGGGCAGATTGTATGCAAACACCTTCAGCAGCAGATAGGCCAGGATGGCCCCTACGACAGTCAGGCCGATGATACGCTTCAGGATCTCCCCAGCCCCCACCACGCGCAGGTGGATGATGGTCGAGAACTTCAGCATCGCCAGCATCAGCGCGATGTTATTCACAAGTATGAATATCTCCACATATTCCTTATTCCACGACTCCATCCGCCAATGCCAGAGCGCAACCCCCAACAAGATGGCGTTCAGGACCACAAAGTCCCCCACCGTCACTATCCATTTGATAATTCTATTCGACTGATCGTTGTTTCTCATAATTCACCATTTTCACGAAAAACAAATCATGCAGTTTTTCTCTTCAAAGAAACTTTCTTGCCGATTTTTTCTTTTGAAAGAAACTTTTTCTCCGTTTTTCTTTCTTTTCAAAGAAACTTTTTATATCTTTGCACCCAGTAAAACTATAAAATTAGTAATATGGATGCATTATTTCTGGCATATAACCGCCGACTGGAAGAAACTAACTGTGACTATCTCCGATATCTCTATTCACAGATAGAATGGAATGAGCGCCTTATCGGCATCAAAGGGGCACGGGGTGTGGGTAAGACCACCATGCTGCTCCAGCATATCAAGCAGGCCTTCTCTGATACTGCCAAGGCCTTCTATGTTTCCCTTGACCATATATGGTTCAGCACTCACACACTATTGGAACTGACGGAATATCTATACACCCACGGTGTCACCCACCTCTTTCTCGATGAAGTCCATCGTTATCCAAACTGGATTAAAACGGTTAAGAATATCTACGACAGCTACCCCAACCTTCATATCGTTTTTACAGGTTCATCTTTGTTGGAGATAGACAATGCCGAAGCCGATTTGTCGCGTCGTCTCCGCACCTATCACCTCGAGGGGTTATCTTTCCGCGAATATCTTGCCATTAGCCATATTGCCAATCTGGATACACTGACTTTTGAGGATATTCTGGCTCATCATCAGCAGATAGCAACCAGCATCTGCTCAAAGCTGAAGATTCTTCCCCATTTCGAACGGTATGTGCAGCAGGGATTCTATCCATTCCACCTTGAGACCACCTCAACAGCCAGTTATTACGAGAGGATACAGAATGTGATCACCACTGTCATCGAAAACGACATCCCAGCTGTAGAGAACATCGAGTATGAGACACTTCAGAAAGCAAAACGGCTATTAGCGCTATTAGCACAGATGAAGCCATTCACGCCTAATATTTCTTCTCTTTGTGACGCATTAGCCACCACCCGCAACCAGCTCATCCGTCTTTTGTCCCTTCTTCATCGCGCAGCCTTTTTGAGACTGCTCTATACAGAAAGGAAAGACCTCAAAGCATTAGGGAAACCAGAAAAGATTCTCTTCAACAATCCAAACCTGATGCAGGCTTTAGCCTCACCAGCGGATACAGGTACCATCCGCGAGTCTCTGTTTGCCGCCATGCTCAGTCAGTCACACGCTGTCAACTATCCCAAACAGGGCGATTTACTGGTAGATGGCAAATACACCTTCGAGGTGGGTGGCAAGAATAAAGGGTTCGGCCAGATCAAAGACATTCCCGATAGCTATGTCGTAGCAGATGAAATCGAAATCGGTTTTGGCAACAAGATTCCCCTATGGCTCTTCGGCATGCTTTACTAAAAATGCAGGCCCGCCTAGAATTGGTTAGAGACATGAAAAATAACGGGCCTGCTCAATAACGATTTATATAATGATATCTGTCTTCTCACGACATACCAAGTAAATTGTTTACAGCTTCAAACAACGCATTATCTTTATTTGTTTCAATAAGAATAGACTCTTTACAGCCAGCATTCTGTCCTGCTTGAATGTCACTTTCACTGTCACCAATCATAATACTTTGCGAAAGGTCGATATTGAAATCCTGAGCAGCTTTTAATAACAATCCAGGTTTGGGCTTACGACAGTCACAATCGAACTTATATTCTGGGCGTTCGCCCTCAAAGCCCTTGTCTTTATGGTGAGGACATACGTATATAGCATCAAGAAATGTGCCTTCCTTTCCTAATTCTGTTTCCATCTTATCATGGATACGTTGCAGCTCCTCCCAAGTACACTCACCTCTTGCTATCACAGGCTGATTTGTTACTACAATAGCCAGATAGCCACTCATATTGATGGCCTTAATAGCCTCAGTCACGCCAGGAATCAATTCAAACTCTTCCGACTTCCGAAGGAATCCAATATGCTTATTGATCACCCCATCCCTATCAAGAAAGATAGCTTTCTGCTTCTGAGACAGGTTGCGAGCCTTCACCTTGCCACTCAGGATGTCCTTTTCCACCTCATAATACCTATCAGGCGTACCCATATCCTTGATATACTCTGGAGTGTCATAAGCGAAGATACGACCAGAACTTATATTGGTTTTCAACACATCACGGTCGAGATCAATCTTGTCAGGAGTCTCAGGATGTCGAGGAACAAAGTTCTTCATCGTTTCCTGCAGCAATTCTGGTGAGATAATCTCAATACCTGCATTCACTCGGTTCCTATAATATAGCCGTTCGTCTTCTTTGTTCATCCACTTCACTACTCGATGTGTATCCACTGGCAGACCACCGCTTACGTGTGGAGGAATTATTTCTGTCACGAGCAGCGAACTGTCATAAGGATGTCCGTTGGGATGTGCCATCAGCGAAGCCCAAGCCTTATTAGCTCGATGAAACTCTATAAACCGGTGATAATCCACATCTAGGATCACATCTCCACAAAGCAACAAGAAATCCTCTTGTAAATTCATCTTAAACAAGGCTCCTGCAGTACCGAGAGGATTCTCCTCCACAAAATAGTCAATGTGAACGCCGAACTTCGAGCCATCTCCAAAGAATTCCTTGATGATATGACCGAGATACCCTATGACTAACGTGATATCCGTCAGTCCCTGCCCCTTCAGACACTCAATCAGCCACTCCAGTATCGGCTTCCCGGCAATGGGTATCATCGGCTTGGGCACATCGCTCTTAACTGAAGCAATCCTCGTGCCTTTACCACCAGCCATTATTATAACCTTCATAACTTATGATTTAGCTATTCCTAATTTATATTTTAAGACAAGTGGAAAAATCTGCATATCATCTACAAAATAGCGTTTGAACAACCGTTTTGGTTCTTGTGCAAATCTGAAAAACCATTCAAGACCGCTCTTCTGCATCCACATAGGGGCACGTTTGATGTCTGCACCGATAAAATCTATACAGCCACCCATAGTTATTGATACTGGCACTTGATATTCATCCTTATATTTTGCGATGAATCTTTCTTGCTTAGGACAACCAAGAAATACAATTAATATATCTGCCTTGCTTTCGCTAATAAGGTCCAATGATTTCTTTAACTCAACAGGATTATTTTCGAAGCCAAGAGGTGGTGAATAATGACCACAAATATTAAGATTAGGATATTTTTTCTGAATTCTTTTTTTTCCTTTTTCCAATACGTCTTCTTTGCCACCAAACAAAAAGATACGATAGTTTTTCTCTACTGCAAGATCACACACATCCCATACGAAGTCGGTCATAGCGACGCGTTCCTTTATAGGATTACCCAAGAATTTTGATAGTTTTACAACCATCTCTCCATCCGTGAGAATGAGATCAGCTTTATTGCAGATATCCAACAAATCTGGATTCTTCTGCATCAGCATCACTATATCAGTATTGGGCGTTACCACATATTGGGGACGCCTTTTCTGTACCATTTGATCAACTTGAGCCTTAGCTTCCTGGGCTGTCAGACTATCAATATATGTGTTTAGGAATTTAATTCTACTCATTTTTTACACAATATTTTCATCATACAATGATCCAATACCATATGTAAATCTTCGGTAATCTGCATATCGTCCACTGGTACGTGAACATTGTATCTACTCATCTGTTTCACCTTTCCACCACTATAGCCAGTTATTCCAACAGAGATGCCACCATTATCATTTGCATATTGGATGGCTCTTACTACATTCTCCGAGTTACCACTTCCTGAGATTCCTATTACGATATCACCTTCTTGCATAAAATTCCTCAGGGGGCCGACAAACACATCCGCATATGACAAGTCATTGGCATATGCCATCATCGTTGGGATATTGTCATTTAGACAAATGAATTTAAACATTCTATCCTTGCCATATGAAATGCCTTTGTTGAAATCACAAACATAGTGTGAGGCTGTTGCTGCAGAGCCGCCATTGCCCATGATGAATATCGTCCGACCTTCATCTTTTGCCTCCATCAGCACATTCATCAAAGTGTTCAGGTCTTCTTTTTTAATAGCGTCAAGGGTAGCTTTTTCTTTCTCAAAATATTGAGATATTTCATCTTTATAATCAACCATGAATTAGTATTTTTAGTTTTTCCTCTAATTATTCCAAATATCTACTTTCTCGCCCACATAAATGATTTTTGACCCATAATTATCAAACTTGAATTTGAGTTCACTCATATTCCCCATTCTGGCTCTAAATTCTTGTTGTCTCTCCTTTGGACAATAGAACAGAATAAAACCTGCTCCGCCAGCACCAAGGAGTTTGCCACCAAGGGCACCAGCCTCAATACCCTTGTTATACATCTCGTCAACGATGCCATTACTAATACCCGAAGTCAGCGACTTTTTCAGCAACCATCCTTCATGAAGAATCCTACCAAAGTCATCGAGATTATTGTTTTCTAATGATTCCCGCAGATTATATGCTAGTTTCACCATATGTTTCTGAGTGTCAAATTTCTTCTGGTCACTGATAGCAGCTTGCTGATTCTTTAGTATAGCATTTGCAGAGTGCTCTCCTCCTACAAATACCATCATAAGATTATCTTCAAGCTCTTTCTTCTTTTCTGGCTGCATAATAATCTTCTCTACGTTTACAGTCTCGTCACCATAGAACGTAATGAAGTTCAACCCACCACATGCTGCAGCAAATTGATCCTGTTTGCCTATTGGAGAACCAACGCGATTTATTTCCACGTCACAAGCAAGTTCTCCCAATTTCTCTCCACTTGTTGCCTTACCCAAATAAGCACGGACAGCATTAAGTAAACCAACAGTAAATGAAGAGCTTGAGCCGAGCCCAGTACCTGATGGAATATCAGCAATAGAATTAATATCCACTCCTGTCAAATTATACATCTTAAGCACCTCACGAAAAATGGGGTGTTGAATAGTCCCAATGCTATCTACCTGCTCAGTCTTAGAATACTTCAATTGCACTTTTTCCTTCTCAAAATAAGGATGAATAGCAATATACATATACTTATCTATAGAAGTACTAAGCACAGCACCTGACTCTTTTTTATAAAAAGATGGTAAATCAGATCCTCCTCCTGCGAAGGAGATACGAAAAGGTGTTCTTGAAATAATCATAATTTTACTTTCCTAAAGCCTTTTGAATAGCTAACCGTACCGAATCATTAGAGTTATGAGGTGCTACCCAGCCAAGAGTATTTACCTTTGTGAGATCATAGCGGAACTCTGGTACATCACCAACCCATCCGCGGTCACCACCTGTATATCTAATTTTTGAATTCAGTCCCATTTCCTCAATTACCATAGCTGCTATTTCTTTCACCTTTGTTCGAGTGTCTGATCCAAGCATATACACATTATAAAGCTCATTAGCATGGTCAATCACATATAGAATACCATCTACCAAATCCTTCACATACACGTAAGGCTTACACTGCTCACCATTACCAAGCACCTCCAGTTCTTCAGGATTCTTCTGCAACTTATGAATGAAGTCATAGATGACCCCATGCGTAAACCGCTCGCCTACCACATTAGGGAACCGGGTAATCCATGTCTGGATGCCATACGTAGAACTGAACGCGCTGATGAAAGCCTCACTCGCCAACTTTCCTGCCCCATAGTTCGACACAGGTTTCAGAGGTCCGTAGTCCTCGTTCAGCACGTCGTATGTCTCGCCATAGATAGCAGAGGTAGAGGCGAAGAAGAATTTCTTCACGTTATAATCCTTCAGCATTTGGAGCGTATTGAATGTCGTGTTAAACGTCTTCTGATAATCCACAAAAGGATCCTGCCCACCCTTCTGTATATCAGAATTGGCTGCAAGATGATACACCATGTCGAAGCCTTCACGATAGATGAACCGCATTGCATGAAGATTATTCAAGTCCTCCCTTGTGTACTTGAAGTTAGGATTGTCAAGCAAATGCTCTATATTCTCGATACGGCCTAACGAGAAATCATCAACTACTGTTACTTTATGCCCTCTTGTCAAGAGCGCATCACATAAATGGGAGCCAATGAATCCAGCTCCGCCAGTTACTAATATATTCATTATTATAAATTTTTAGTATTTAATTCTATAAATGCCGCCAGTCTGCCCACAATACATAAGGCACTTCCCCTTATGGAAATCTATGTCTTCTGGCCCATTCGTTGTAACATAAGTTAGGTCTATGCTCTTTACAATCTTCTGTTTTCTTAGGTCTATGACCAATAATGCTCTTGGATATTCTGTACTTGACCGTGTATATTCAGAATAGCCTGTAGCTATATACATTAATCCTTTCCTGATCTTTGCGCCTTGCAATGCATTTGGGAATACTACCTCAAATCGACTCTCAACATCTTTCTCCGTCAAAATGACATTTTGCTCCTCTCTGATATCAGGAAGTCTGAATTTTAGAATGGTATTTTTCACGCTACCGATATTATTTAAATGTTTCTTATCTCGAATAATCCCGTAGAGTTTTTTTTTGCATTATCAACGACCCAAACCCGCACAAGCTCTTTAGTGCCATTCTTCATTGCTGATATAGTTTGGACAAGCTTATTCCTACCATCCTCTCCTATTTGCTCAACAAAACATCTTGATGGATCTCTGAATTCTGTGATATATAGTAGCGGATAGAACGAGCCGTTCACTTTTTCAGAGCTAAAACAGGCACAATTCACATGGGTATTTTTACCGGCACTTGCCAATACGCCATCCCTCACGATGCGTCCAGACGACAAGTCAAGGAGCCGATAACCTCCACCATCACTCATTAACAAGGCACTGTCACCATAGATTGCCATGCCTTGCGCCCCCTTGCCTTTGTATGTTCCAACAACTGGATAAATGAGCTGGGCGTAGCCACCTATAAAAATCACTAACGAAAAGAATAAAAATGCACTTCTCATTACTAATGCGAATATTTTAACCAGCCGAGACGTTTCTTCTTCTCAGACCGCAAGATTAACCATCCCGCCGTCAGACTTAGAGCCAAAGTAGCTATAAACTTCAAAGAAGTATAATCCCAAGCCCCTTTTACAAATCCTGACCAAACAAGTAGCTGTCCTATAATAGGGGCAAATGAAGCATGGAAACAGTATGTAATTGTGGAGTAATTACGAAGCACCTTAGAATCCATATCAATTGTAAAATCATTCTGCCCTATCATCAAGAAAACAGCTATGCACAACGGTATTAGGCATATAAAGCAATCGTCACTCACATCCCAGTGCCTATTCCGAACTAACAAGAATTCTCCACATAAAGCCACGGCTGAAAAAGCAATTATTAGAGCCAAGTGCTTATTTGAAACATATATTGGATTTTCTGCCAATATCTTTCCAGTCACAACAAACAAAAAGGCTACGAGGAAACTTGTGACAGGATTAAACAACTGCCGACATACTTCAAAAGAAGGAAGCACTCCTATACTTAAATAATAGTAATTTGAGGATAGACAACATAACAGATAAGCTAAAAATCCTATTGCCAACAGCCATTTGTCATTTATCGTCCTCGACATTGCCCAGACTAAGATGACATCAATCAGTGAAGCCATCAAGAACCATGAAGCCTTAAAAGTACTACCTAACAAAAAGTCCCTTAAAATAATAAGATTTACCCCCCCCCAATTACGATAATAAATGGTAAGAGGAAGCAAGGCCACAAACCAAAAGGCATACAGCCACAGAGTTCTTTTCACATATTTTTGTAACCCTTTCTTCTTTTCATCGCCCGTATTCAATGAGGCTTGTTTAGCGAAAAAGAAATATGATGTCATCAAAAAGAATAAAGGTACTGCAACTCTTAGAATCGGTCTGAAAAACATTCCCTGCTGCGAAGTGTGTATCAAAACGACAAGAATGGCTAAACCAAACTTCAGCACATCAAACCGATGACCATCATTCTTTAAATATTGACAACTTACCATATTCTCCATAATACTACTCTCCAAAACTAAGCTTCACGACGAAGTGCCTCTCACGCTTTTCAACAGGAGGCAACTGCATATAGTCATCTCCATAAAGATTTCGTAAATAGTTATCTGCCTGAGCCGGGATATAAAAATCCCGCCCCTCAAATCTCCCGAGCTTAACAGGAGAGAGCCATTTCCTTGGTATTATTTCACCTAAATACTTCTTTCTGCCAGCAGGTGTTGTAACTTCCGAAGTCGGCTGTTTATGGCGTGAAATAAATTTATCATAAAGATTAATCCATGTTTTATGAGATATGAAAGAGAACAGGAAACCTTGGAGCCTCCTCATTTTATAATATAGCCATGTTTTCCTAGTGCTCGCAAAATATTTATCCATAACTTTGTTCGGATAACGATACATTATCATTGATGTACCAACACCTTTCATAAAGTTTGAAATAACTGCATCAATACGCCTTATGAATTTATATTTTGAGATATTTTCAAAGACAAATATGTCGACGAAGATTCCTCTGGCATAAGGTGATGCAACATCTTGTACTTCCCACAAATTCGTGTTGCGCTTATGGATTTTAGGGAAAGCTGTCTTTGAATCAACATCCATATAGTTAGCTGCTTCGAAAATATATTTTCTACCAAGTTCTTGTTCAAAAACCGATTTAAACCTCTCATAATCATTTCTCAGCATCATGATGTCCAAATCATCATCCCATGGTATAAAACCTTTGTGTCTAATAGCACCTAAAGCACTACCACCAGAAAGACAATATTCAATATTATGTCGAACACATACGTCATGAATATCTTGTAACATGCCTACCAAAGTACGTTTCAGCTCCTCTCTTGTTTCACCACTAACCTCCATTAGCATATTTGATGAAACAGCAATATTATTCATAATTTTATGAGCACTTATATCCATATCATTTAATTTCTTTTATGGTATGTTGTAACCCCTCTTTGATACTACAAATAGATTTCCAACCTAGATATTCCAACTTTCTTGTGGAGAATACAGACTTAGTAACCACATTGAAGCCTTTCTTTTCATCTGTATTAGGAGCATTTGTAACAATGTTCTGGCTACCAATTTCAGCAATTGTCTCGGCAAGTTCACGAATGCTAATATTTGACTTTTCATCGGCAATATTATATGCTTCACCACATTTACCTTTTAATAGAATATGAAGTAGTGCTGACACACAATCCACCACATAGCACCAAGATCGGAACTGTTCACCTGTGCTCTTCATCACAATATCTTCACCTCTAAGCACATTTCGGATAAACTGAGCATAGACGCGATTATCTTGCTCTGTGAAATGTGGGCCATAAACATGACATGGGCGTGCTATTACAACATCTGCTCCATATTCCTCGACATACGAAACACATAAAGTTTCTGCTGCTCGTTTGGATGAAGGATAGCAGGATCGTGGTTTTGTACAATCCACATAGCCGCTATAGTCTTCTGTGAATACTCGCCCATCGCCTTCTCCATAGACCTCCCCCGATGATACATAAAGCATACGTTTCATCCCATGGGCAAGCCCATATTCCATCAGATTAACAAGACCGTAAAGATTTGACTTCATCACCTCAACAGGCTTTTGTGCAAAGAAATTGGGGCTGCCGTTGCTAGCCGCATGAATGATATAATCAAACCTAATATCACTATCAAGCGGTTCAATCACATCGTATTTGATGAAATGAAGGCTTTCGTCATTAGAGAAATCCTTAAAGCGTTCCATGGCCCGAGCCTGATTTCGTCCAGAGGCATAAACTTGATAATCCCGTTTTGGATTCATCATCAGCGTCTCAACGAGGCATCCTCCAATCAGCCCTGTCGCCCCTGTTATCAGGATGTTACAGCCTGACAGTTCACCCCATGGCAAATCCACTTGGAAGATGTTCAATATATCCTGCTTATACGAACTCATTTCACCCATGATTCTTTCGAAGTATGCATCAACGCTTTCAGGATCTCAAGATCTTCCACTGTTGTAATTTTAATATTCTTCTCTGATCCTGGGACTATGTGCATCTCTATATCCTCTTTCAACTCTGCCACCAACGTACAACTGGCAACAGAGTCTGTAATACCTTTCATCTTTGCTAATTCGTGTGCATTGATGATATTCTTCAGTCTAAAAGTCTGTGGTGTCTGAGTACGAATCAATGTATCGCGGGGAATACTCGTCTTTGTTGTAAAACCATCATGACTTTCCAGAATTGCCTCACGGCACTTAATACCTGTTACAGCATAACCATACGCCTTACATGTAGCTATGTTTGACGATATAATCTCTTGGGACAATAATGGTCGTACTGAATCATGAATCAGCACAAGGTCTTCATCATCGCACCCAGCCTCCTTCAAACCATATATCCCGTTATGGATAGATTCAAACCCTGTATTCCCGCCTGGAAATATCCATTTCAATTTCGTAATATTAAACTGGTTGGCATACGACTGCAAGACAGTATCCCATCCCTTCAGACAGACTACGGCAATAGCCCCAATATCAGGATGTCGTTGGAAACACTGCATAGTGTGAATGATGATAGGAGCACCATCTAAATGCATAAACTGTTTGGGGATGTCCTGTCCCATTCTGTTGCCGGAACCTCCGGCGATAATCAATCCAATGTTCATAATGTTTGCAATATATTAGTCTTTCCAATAATAGCGATTATAATCATGTGATACACGTTTGTCTTCTGGTGGCAGTTGCATGTAATTACCATATAAACTCTTTAGATTGGCATCCCAACCAGACATAATGTAAAATTCTGCATTTTCAAACATGTGCAATTCAAAGTTCTCCATATATTTCTTGGGTTGCCACTCGCCCATACCATAATGAGGAGTGACAAAGAAATATTGAGAAGAAATATAATCATATTCCTTTCGGATTCTAAACAAATGGTTGAATGTATCTTCTGTTACAAAAATTGACAAGGCCTTTTTTATACCAAAACGGAAAGTCTTAATCAGATTTTTACCTTTAAAAATATTTGTCCATGGAGAATTCTTTGCCCCCAACCAATATGCATTCCTAACTAATTTCCTCACTTTGTTTAGATGTCTTTCAGCTTCATTATAATCAGACGAAATTCCATCACATGGCAATACATCAATCCAAACCCCAATTTTTGTCGCAATCCACGGCACTATTCCTGTATCAACATAGGTACTTTGGACGTCAACTACACGAGCATAAGCATAGGTCATCTTCTTTTTGTCAAAGCCAGGAAGTTCACGGCAATATACCGCATATCCTTTATCTGATTGATATGTATGTATAAACTTATCATAATCAGGTCTAGGCATTTGTACATCTATATCATCATCCCATGGAATAAAACCATTATGACGAATAGCACCTAATAGAGTGCCGCCACTTAAAGAATAATGTAGTCCATTCTTCACACAAAAGTTATGAAAGTCCTGTAGAATGTCCAAACTCATTCTTTGGACTTCTTTTGTAGTCATTTCTCGCATTATAAACAGTTTTTACAATTTCACCTTATAAATACCTCCTTCTTGCCCACAATACAACAAAGCCTTCCCCTCAAAAAAATCTAAATCTTCTGGCTCGTTTGTTGTGATATAGGTTAAATCTATTCTTTTTATTAATTTTTTCTTTTCTAAATCAATAACTTGTATGGCTCGTTCTGCGTTGTATCGTCCTCTTGCTGACTCCTGTAAACCTGTAGGCAGATACATGTATCTACCTTTTATCACGCCACCTTGTGTTCCACTAGCAAAAAGTACAACAAAAGAATCGACACAATCTTTTTCGGAAAACACAATGACTGGACCTTCTGACAATTGAGGTAAACGATATTTTGAGATTCTCACCCTATTAGAGTTCTTTTCTCCTTTCAAAGGTGCTTGTCTTGCAATTGCATATAGAAATGCATTCTTATTATCAACAATCCATGACTGAACAAATTTATCTTTCCCCTTTTCTGTTATTTTTATTGTTTGTATTAATGAACAAGCCGAATCCCCAATATTTTCTACAAAACAACGACTGGGAGTTTTGTATTCTGATATATAGATGACCGGTATAGTCCCTTCCTTCTGGGTTTCTTTTCCAAAACACGCAGCATTCACATGAGTGTTTTTTCCTGCCGAAGCCAAATCAAATTCCCGAATAATCAGCCCAGAGTTCAAATTAAGCACCCGACAGTGCCCTCCATCATTAAAAAGAAAAGCTTCATCGTTCCAAATGGCCATCCCTTGAGCAGACTTTCCCTTATAGGTCCCTACAATCGGGTATTTAAGTTGAGCTATGCAGGAGCTGATAGCAATGCAGAGTCCCCAAAGCATTATGAGAAACTTATATCGTGAATCCATTACTTTCTCTTCAAATCAACAGGCATGCTTAAATTGCGGAATTTCTTTCCCAACAACATCCGCACCTTAAATTTCACTTGACGCAAAAATAAATAAACAGTATTCTTATATTGAGCCTCACGCCAAACACAAATATAATTTTTTCTGCCAAACTTATCCCTATCCTGTCCGATAAGTTGATAAATATAGTCAGACTGTTTTTTGACAAATTGATCGAATGATTTCAAAAGTCTATTGCCTTCTGTTGTATAGTGCTTAGTCAAATAGAAATTATAAATGACCATTATTCTTCTTTTTAACTTTTCCGTCATGAAATGATTTGAGTCATTTGGGCAATTACCTTTAACACATGCATAGAACTTCACCATCGACATCCCAACCTTGATTCTCTTGTCAAAAGACGACATCATCACTTCAGGATCAAAAGTTTGACCTTCACGTCCTAATAAATAGTGATAAACAATTTGAGGAAAATACACTACTGACCGAACTGCCACCATTGGCATAAATGTCCATTCGTCGTCAGTATAAGAAATTCCTTCTGTTTGTTTGTAATTAATCTTGTGCAAAATGTCTGTCTTATAAGTAATACCTTGATGCCAAAGCAATTCCGTCATCCTTTCGGGTATATCGGCTAATGTAAAGTTGCGATCTATTGGCAAGTTGAATGTATATTCATCTATTACCTCACCCTTTTCATCCACAATATTAAAATCATTGATAATTAGGTCAACATCAGTCTGTGACAAGAACGAAATAAATGAATTAAAAATATCCTTCACATAATAATCATCAGCATCCAATACTTTTACAAACTTACCTGTAGCCTCTTTTAGTCCCCGATTAATACATGAACCATAGTTCCCATTTTCTTTATCGATTACCCTGAATGTCTGGGGATATTTTGCCTCATACTCATGTGCTATCTGAGATGATGAGTCCTTTGAGCCGTCATTAATCACTAGCACTTCAAGTAGTTGCATGTTCTCATCTGACACGATAAGCGAGTCCAAACACTTACGGAGATATTTCTCCATATTGTAGGTTGGGACAATAATAGATAATGTTTTTTCCATTTTCAGTCAATTATCATATTCAACACTTTCTCCACTATCGGGGCCATGTCGTAGTACTTGTATTCTGCCAGACGGCCACCGAAAATGACGTTATTCTCATTGGCTGCGAGTTGACGATATTGTTCAGCAAGCGCATTATTACGCTCGTCATTCACGGTGTAATAAGGCTCCATGCCCTCCTTGTATTCCGCTGAGTACTCACGGCTGATGACCGTCTTAGGAAATTTGTACACTTCTTCGCCGAACATCTCAAAATGCTTATGTTCGATAATGCGTGTATAGGGCACTTCTGCCTCCGTATAGTTCATCACGGCATTACCCTGATAGTTAGGCGTATCCAGTATCTCCTCCTCGAACGATACCGTGCGCCACTCCAGTTTGCCAAGCTTATAGTCAAAATATTCATCAATGGCTCCAGTATAAACGATCTTGTCGGCAACAGACTCCCAATACTGACGATCTGCAAAGAAATCCGTATTGATTTTTGTCTCAACATCTTCAAGCAGACCGTCTATCAGCTTATTATAGCCACCGATGGGAATACCCTGATATTTATCATTGAAATAGTTGTTGTCATGAATAAAACGCACGGGCAGACGCTTAATGATGAAAGCAGGCAGTTCCGTACATTTCCTACCCCACTGTTTTTCCGTATAGCCCTTTATCAATGCCTCATAAATATCCTTACCTATCAGCATCAGCGCCTGCTCCTCCAGATTCCGCGGCTCCGTCACTCCTGCAGCCTTCATAGATGCAACAGCCTCAGCCTTCTGCTCCTCAATCTTTGCTTTTGCTTCGTCTGGAGTCAACACACCCCACATCTGGTAGAACGTGTTCATGTTGAACGGCAAGTTATACTGCTTACCCTTGTAGTTCGCAATCGGCGAGTTCGTGTAGCGGTTAAACTCCACGATGGAGTTCACGAACTCCCAAACCTGCTTGTTCGAGGTATGGAAGATATGTGCCCCGTACTTATGCACATTAATACCCTCGATGTTCTCGCAATAGACATTACCGCCAAGATGAGGACGCTTGTCAATCACCAGACACTTCTTGCCCATCTGCTTAGCACGATAGGCAAAGGTAGCTCCGAACAAGCCGGAGCCCACTATCAGATAGTCGTATTTCATCCTTTCCGTTCCATTCATAAAACTAAGTTTCTATATAATTTTGTTTCTCTATTAAAGATTCTAAATAATACTTACATATATAATATGGCAGTATACACTTCATTAGGAATTTCTCACGTTTCTTCTTCGTTTTTGCAATTGCTTGATATGGTGGAACCTCCAATTCTTCTTTATGAACATCAACATATTTCATCGCATCTAATATATCCTTGTAAATTCCCTGATATTTCACAGAAGCATCCCATTCTTTCTTTAAGAAGTCACCATATTTTTCTAAGATCGCTTCTTTATCTAATCGCTCTCGTTGAGTAAAAAAAGCAAAATGAGAAACTATTGCATCTCCATTCCAACAATTAGATAATCCATTAATAGTTGGATAAATGCAAGACATAAATTCCTCATCATCTCCAGGAACGACTCCTGAAAACTTTTTCATTTCATCACCGAACCACAATATGGCGTTGATGGAAAATCTTGTCATGCCCATTGGATGCGAACCGACATAGAGTTCGCTTACTTTGTCTTTCACAAGATAATTAGAAAAAAACCAATTATGCAAATCTGAGGCGAATTTTCCACTCTTCCACAGAATTTCATGAGAGGCCGATGATTTATAGTATTTATTTAAACTAAGTTTTCCTTTTACCTGCAACAAATAAGTTGAAAGAGCATTATTGATAACTAATGGGGAGACCAGAAAGTAATTTGGGTTATCTATTCTGAATTTCACCATCTTTTCAATTAAGTCAGGTTCCATCCAGATAATATCATCATCAAGTTTAAAATATATAGTATTTTCTTCTATACAATCTTTATAGAAAGCATTAATTGATTTATTACCATTAATTACTCCATCAGGTTGCCATACGAGATTAATTTTAGGATACTTTTTTGCCAGTATCTTAAAAAAAACAATATCCTGCTTATTAATTGTATTAAGCCAAAGATCATATCGATCAACTATTTCAGATGCAACAACATAAGGAATAAGATATTGCATATACCTCCTTCTTCCTGCTGCAGTATTAACAACGATTTTATAGTTCCTGTACATAAGAAAAATATTAGTGTTTAAAAAAATCGCAACGAATTGATGAGTATATTTTGAGAACCATATTAATCAATAACTGCTCTGATGAATTACGTAAAAAGAACTGTATCAAAACATAGAAAGAGCTACATAAGAATAATGTTACAAATACATACCCCCATCCCACACAGATTTTTGATATGCCAAAAGCTACCCCCACAAAAAAACATGCTATAAAAGCATCTATCAGTAGTTCCTTATGTATCGAAATCCTAATGTATGTCTTACTATATACAAAATATAGCATGACAAAAAGTACTATCAGTTCTGACAATACAGAAGCTATCGCAGCACCAATTGCCCCCAAACATGGAATCAGGATAGAATTCAATATAAGATTTATAAAAGTGCCAGTCAATACAGAATAAAAATATTGCCTGTCATGACCTAAGCCTATTAAAATTTGCATCCCTGCGATATTATTAAATCCTATGATCACAATTGTTGTAATGAGTATCTGCAAAGGCAATATTGTTTCCTTGAATAGCTCACCAAAAAACAAAGGAACGAAAACCGGAGAAACAACAATTACACCAAAAGCTATTGGAAAACTTAGATAACCTACTATAGAGAAGGACTTGTTCATGAGATTATTGATTTCCTCCCATGAATGGGTTTCATTAAAAACAGAAATCCGTGGTATCGCAACAGCAGACAGACTGGTAACAATTGGCAATATAGCTTTAGATATATGGGTAGCACAATTATAATAACCGACCTCTTCATAATTAGTCATAAAACCCAACATTACAGTATCAATATACATATATACATGTATTGCTATTGCTGATGAGAAAAGAGCTATTAATGGTTTTATGTGACGATTCCCTGATAATGTAAAGTAAGGATGAATTCCAGACTTATACAACTTGACAAAGTTCCATATCTCGTTAAGGACAACAGCTAAAGCATTCAATGCTACATAGATTAATAGATCACTTTTTTCCCGAACTAATAAAAACAATAGGATTACACTTAATGTCTTAATGATTAATGAACGAAAGGTGATATAGCCAAACTCTTCCTTTCCCTGAAAGAACCAATCTATTTTAAAGGGTGTCATGTAAAGGATTATACCAGACACTAAGAAAGTAATATAATTTTCATTCAATTGTGGAATAAAGAAAAGAGTTAGAAACATCAGAATACTACAAACGAATGTTGCAATTGCAGATATTGATATGATTTCAGAAACAAACTTTACCTGCTCGCCAATATCATCCTTTATTTTGGCAACCTCACGAATTCCATAATAAGGTATTCCTAATGCTGCGAATAACGCAAACCAGCCTGCATAAGTATTGGCAAAATTGAATAGTCCAACTCCATCAGGCTCCAATACACGAGACACATAAGGAGCCGTTATCAAAGGAAATATTACCTTCGATATATTGAGTAAGATATTGTAAAGGAAATTGCGTTTAATCGACTTTACCATATACTAATTTTCCTTTTAAAACCTCACAGGAACAAAAAGAGAAATTTGAGAGTAGTGCCATAAAAAATGGGCAATACTTGATAAGACTTAGGCTGGGAAATATTAAATTTTGAACTGCTAAAACAGATATAATAATAGCTGTGAGGTATTCACGCGATGATATGCTCTTTTTGCATATTGAAACATAAACACTAATTGCTAAAAAGAAAGTAAATAAGCCATAAATAATTAGCCAAATTAGATATTGGCAATCAATATAATTGTATTGAACTTTTGTTTCTCCACCATGTTGGACATAATATTGCCCAAACCAGGTGATACCCTTTGTGATAATTGCATCTGCACCAAGGTGTAATCGACCGGATAAAGCAATATCAATGAATTGAAATATCTCATCTGGACTATTAATATACTGATATTCTAAGAATATCATAAGAACTGCAAAGAATGGAACAGATAATATGAAATATATATTCTCTATCCATGTTAACTTTGTAGTCTGTAACACTCTATATCTGTAATACAAAGAAAAGAAAACAATCAAAGACATAACTATCATTTCTGTTCGAGCATTACAATAATGATCAACGAACAAAATTGAAATAACTAATAGAATATAATCCATCCACTTCAATATTCCATTTCTCAGATACCACCACATTATATTCAAATATGTGAAATATGCTGCGAAGTCAGTTGGATAATTGTATCCGAAACAATATCTCGTTCGTATTTCTTGATTTTTTACAGCTTCTATAACATCAAATTCATCTCTCGTATATACTTTATTTTCTATAATGCCACAAATACTTGAAAATACAGTGACTATAAAGAATACCAAATTTATTAAAAAAAAGAATTTAACAATAGAACGAAAATTCATATTCCATGCAGCTACACAAAAGAGAAACAAATATAACAAATATGTTCGTTCATGCACCCTTGTGCAGGTATATAAAATAAGTGGACTTAATAATATGACAATTAGGGTATTCTTTATTGGCATTGAATAGAGGACTGCTAAAAAGCGAAGAAATGCCAAAAACAATCCCGTCAATGCGATATATTTCGCAAGAAGACTATGCCCTGGCCATGTGCTAAATCTATACAACGAGCCTAGAACAGCTAAAGAGAGCGCTATGAAAAATAGCACTTGTGTCTGTTGCTCGATCTTGGTCGTGTACATCCGAAGGAAGTTGCTTTAGATTAACCTTTGTAATGCGGGGGGAACTTGGAGATGACGTAATACTCCTCAGCATTCTCCCTTTGCTTAGGTTCTCCATGAAGGCGTTCTATGAAAGGTTGGAGTTCTCCTTCCTTATAAAAGACATAGAGTGATGTACCCAAGAAAGCTAAGAACAATACGGCTAAACATATAATGGCTCGTTTAGGACCTTGCTTTTTCACTGGAACAGAAGCTGGCTGAAGTGTTGTAAAGGCAGGAGTATCTTCCTGAACCTTAGCTTCAGCTAATTGAAGTTGAGCAGCAACTTGGGAGTAGGTTCGATATTGAAGTTGCATCTCATTTTCTAACTCGGTACGTTCACTGCGAACCCTATCAAAGATAGCATTACGATTGGCATCATTAAATGCTGCGCTACGCTTACGAGCTCCATCATAGCGATCTTTGGCTTCTTTATACAGTTTCTGGCTATATGCAAGGTCAACACGAGCTTTTTTGGTGCGATAGTCAGTTATAAAATTTTGAAGATGCTCCTGTACAGAGTCGGCCATCGTAGCCGCAATCAAGGGATCAGGGTCTATCACATCTATTGTTATGACCATCGTCTTCTGCTCCACATCGCAGACAACCTTTTTTTCCATGGCTTTGACAACAGAGAACTGCTCCTTGGTAAGCTTAAATGGATCTATCTTATCTGACTCTTCTTCATCAGTAAAGAGAGACTTTATCCAATCTATGCTAGCCGTCACAGCAGTTGTCCACCATGGTTTTCTTTGGACATTTTGCAAATAATCGTAGTAACTTATCGGTGTATATGTACTGTCATCTTCCTGTATAACCTTGATGGAGAACAATGATGCTCTGAAGGCCACACTATTCATCAAGTCTGGATACAATAGAGGCGCTATTGCATCTCCTCCCGTATTACTTCCGCCTATATTAAATCCAAAGCTACTTGCCAAGCTTGACAATGAACCTGTTCCTTTTGTACTTGAAGCTTCCGGAACTAATTTCACCGTGCATTTATAGTAGTTAGGAATACTCAAAGTGATGAAAGCCATCAAGACGAAAGTAATAGCCAAAACCTTATAATAAGTTTTCCTATATTTCTTAATGTCTTGCAAAAGTTTGATATAGTCAGGTCCTTGCTGACTGTCATTTTTCACTTGTATTTGTTCGTTGTCCATAATGTCTATTTTTATCTGAGTTAACTCAGTTTTTTTACTTAACGAGGTGGGCGATGGTGGCGAACATCGTGCCGAGGGAGGCTAAGCTAGTGCCGATGCCGAGCCACTGGGCCATAGAATTCTGATTGCGCGGGGCCTTGGAGGGGACGACAACCTCGCAACCGGGTTCTATCTTGCCTTCTTTGGCTACTGCCATCGTGCCATTCTGATACACGATATACGTGTGGCTCTTCTTGGCGCGGTCGCCAAAGCCGCCCGCCTGCTTGATATAGTATTTATAGCCCTTGCCTTCCTCAAAAGCAACTGTGTTAGGCCCATTGACATCGCCACTGATGCGGACGGTATTATTATAACGGGGGATAATCAATCGATCTCCGTCCATCAGCTCGATATTCTGAGTAGAACCGGGATGAGCCAATGCCTCGTCGAGGTGGATACCGACGGTATAGGTATCGCTCATGGCAATCTTGTTGAGGGCAATAGAGTCTTTGCCATCGGCACTCTGACGTGCCATTTTGATCACTGCCTGCATACGGGCCTTCTCATCGGCCGTCATCCTACGAACCAGACGGGCACCACGGACATAGGCACCTGGCACCACGCCGCCTGCCGACTTCACGACATCGCTCAGGCGCTGGTTTTTCTGCTCCATCGTGTAACTGCCCTCGAAGGCAATCTCGCCTTCGACGGTGACACGGATAGGATCCTGGAACACAGGGCTGCGACGCACCTGCACGATATCGTAAGGCTCAAGGGTGAAGCTCGTCTGATCAGCCAATGAGAAGCTGAAGGTCTTGGCAATCTCCATCGTGGCTTCAGCCGCGTTGGGATCACGCAGACGGCGAGAGACATCAACCTTGATAGTGGATGCACGGTCAGTGAGTCCGCCAGCCTGCAGTATCAAGTCTTCGATAGTCATCCGATCAGCAAACTCATAGGTGCCTGGGAAGATGACCTCACCTGTGATGGTGAGGGTACGAAGGTTCTGATGCTCTGCCAAGGTGGGGATAAAGAGGATATCCTCGTTCTGCAGTGGGATATCAGCTACAGAGCCTCTGAGGATGCCCTCCAGGTCGATGGTGATGACCTCCTGCGTGCGGTTGGGCTTCAGGCGGCGAAGTACCGCCTTGCTGGTCATCGCCTCTTCGGTCAGGCCTGACGCACGTTCGATCAGGCTACGAACGGAGTTGACCTCCTCGCCATACTGATACATGCCCGGGCGGAAAACTGCACCCTTGATCTCGACCATGTTCTTGAAACGGTCGTAGATCTGATCGATGCTCACCTGGTCGCCATCCTCGAGCTTGAAACTGTTGTAGTCGAACTCCTCGACGTTATAGACGCTCTTCATCTCCTCGCTATTACGGAGCACACGAATGAGCTTCTTATAAGCATCGCCCGTGAAGCCACCAGCGTATTTGAGCAGGGCAGAGAGACTCTCACCCTTGCGCATCTCGTAGGCCATCGGGCGCTTTACCTTTCCTGAGATGTCAACAATGCAATCGTAGGTACCCACCTGGATGACATCATTGTCCTGCAGGCGTACATTGCCCGCCAAACGGCCATTCAGGATAAACTCATAGACATCGACCACGGAGATCTGGCGTCCCTGGCGGAACACCTTGATGCTGCGGAGGGTACCCAAATCGCTGATACCACCAGCCATATAGAGGGCATGGAACACGGTGGCGAAGGCACTCAAGGTATAGGTACCTGGCACACGTACCTCACCCATGACATTCACCATGATGGAACGGGTCTGGCCCAGCGAGGTCTTGATCTCAGAGCTCTGATAATAGCTGCCCAGTTTGCTGCGGATCTTGGCCTGGGCGGCATTGATGCTCAATCCACTGACACGGATAGGTCCGAACTCGGGCACCGTGACATCGCCATCGGGACTGACCGTGAGCTTCAGGCTCTGCTGAGAGGCACCATAGATATCGATGATCAGCTGATCGCCAGGACCCACCACATAGTTCTGGGGCGTGGCGATGTTCATCTGAGGCTCAAATGAAAGTTTTTTATTATTGAAAATGTCGCGACCAAAGACGCGCTTGCCAGAGGGAGACATCGCTTCAGGCACATACCGAGGAGCCTCAGCACCGCCGCTTGCTGTGATGGCATTGTCGTTAGGCGCGCTTCGTGATCTGCTGGGCGTACTGGGAACGGATGCGCTGAATCTGATCCATCGTGGCTCCTTTCTGCATCAATCCAGAGGCAATGTCAGCCTCACTCTTGCCAGCTTTCTTCTGCTGAACAGCATACTGAAGCACTTGCTGATCACTGAGGCTCTGTGCCCAGCCTGTATTTGTCAGAACTAAGGAACATAAAAATATAAAAAGTATCTTTCTCATTATTTCATATTTTGTATTGGGAGGATTATTGATTAACTTTCTCTAAATAATGCCGGGGAATATAAGCTGTGGTAATGCCAGCATTGAGGCCCTCTATATATACCACTACACGGGTTTGGCGTGAAACACGAGCCACACGGCCTTCTACCCCCTCGAACGGACCATACGTTACACGAACGATATCATCAGACATGAAACGGCACTTGCTATAATCCACCTGCATAACATGCTCATCTTGTAGAGCTGTGGTACGAACAAGCAGTTCCATGGATTTTGACGAAACCGTTAATGGCGGGTTAAAGCCCAACGAGTTAATATTGAAATGATCGTAATAAAAGGTGACAAATCTTGATTCAAATGATTCCTTAACATAATGTTCGGCCTGTTCTGGGGTGATATAAGCAAACACAAGGTTCATCATGGGCTTAAGCATTCGGTGTTTCTTTCCGTCGCACCAGCCATCTCGCCATATCATAGCCAGATAAACATAATCGCCCGATTCTATAATCATATCGGCCACCTGCTGGGTATGACCGAAGAGGGTACGCAGAACGAACCATTTCTTATCAACCGCAGGGGCGTATTCTACCGACACCCCGGTTTGTGAGCTTTTAGCTTTGGGGAAGGCAAAGGAGGTAAATCCTAAGCTGGGTTGGGGTTCCTGAATACTCGCATTATTCAACGCATCCATATCGGAATCTTTATGACAGCCAGCAAGTACTGGCCAAGACATAAAAAAAGCGTGGAATCGTCTGTTGTCCATTCCACCATCCGAGGCTCTGGTATGCCCATTGTTGTAAGAACAGACAACGTCAGAGCCCACGCCGATATGAATATAGTTCACCTTACCTTAATATAATTAAGGAAAGGGACGCGTATAAACACATCCCCGAGGACATCTACCGTTGCTATGTTCAAGACAACAATTGCGAATTTACCAGATTCCAGATGGTCTCAAACAAAGCGCGTGTAAACGCCTTAATTATGTACAAAAACTCGCTACCCACCCTTCCACTTCTGAGCTCGATCGCTCAAGAATCCGGCGTGGCTTTACGAGAATTCGGCTGCAAAGGTACGATTTTATTTTTGTATCGCCAAATATAATCAGAGAAAAAAAATAAGGTACGCACAAAAGCTCGCGCGTACCTTAATTATTAGAGGGGAGTGATGGGGAGTTTACTTATCATCCATCAGGGTGGCAGTACGGACACGGGAGAGCGTCTCGGGTGTCATCTGCAGATAGCTAGCGATATACACCAACGGGGCGCGCAGCACCAGCTGGGGCTGATTCTTCACCAGTTTCTGATAGCGATCCTGCGCACTCTCGAAACGGAGCATATCGGCATGATGCTGACTCAGGATGAGCGACTCCTCCAAAATCTTACGATAGAGGATCTGGATATTCACACTCTTCATAGCCACCGCCTCAAGATCGGCCTTAGGCATAGCGATAAGAATGGTTGGCTCCAAGGCTTTAATCTGCAATCTCGTGGGTTGCTCACGGAAAAGGCTCTCGATACACATCACAATCGTGTTCTCTGTAGCCATATACTCTGTAAGCTCCTTGTCGTTCTTGAAATAGAACTGACGCACCAATCCCTTAACAACCCAGTAAATGTTGGTACATATCTCTCCCTCACGAAGAATATACTCATTCTTCGCAAACTTCATAGGCACCAGGATGCTCTCAAGCATATCGAGCTCCTCGTGTGTCATTGTGCTGTAACGACGGGCTAATTCTCGCGCCACGTCTCTAGTAGTAATGCTAATGTTTGGCATAATTCCAAATTTTGGACCTTTAGTATCTTTATTATGTTATTGATTTATTAATCGAGTTTCAATACAGCGAGGAAGGCTTTCTGAGGCACCTCCACGTTGCCAATCTGCTTCATTCGTTTCTTACCACGCTTCTGTTTCTCAAGCAACTTGCGCTTACGACTCACATCACCGCCATAACACTTGGCTGTTACATCCTTGCGCACCTGTTTCACCGTCTCTCGGGCGATGATCTTGGCACCGATAGCTGCCTGAATGGCGATATCAAACTGCTGACGAGGGATCAGCTCCTTCAGCTTCTCACACATCCGCCGGCCAAAAGCGACGGCATTATCCTGATGAGTCAAGGTGGAAAGGGCATCCACAGGCTCTCCATTGAGCAGGATATCCAACTTGGCCAGTTTCGACGGACGGAAGCCGTCGATATGGTAATCGAACGACGCATAACCTTTCGAGATAGACTTCAGCTTGTCGTAGAAGTCGATCACGATCTCACCCAACGGCAAGTGGAAATGCAGTTCCACACGATTACCTGACACATACTGCTGATCAATCAGTTCTCCACGTTTGTCAAGACACAGGGTCATAATAGGACCGATATAATCGGATGCCGTAATGATAGAGGCACGGATGTAAGGTTCCTCGATATGCTCGATCATCGTCAGATCAGGCAGTCCCGAAGGATTATGCACCTCTTTCACCTCACCCTGTTTGGTGTAGCACATATAGGACACATTAGGTACGGTGGTGATGACATCCATATCAAACTCACGATCGAGACGCTCCTGCACAATCTCCATGTGGAGCAGGCCGAGGAATCCGCAACGGAAGCCAAAGCCCAGAGCCACAGAACTCTCTGGCGTGAATGTCAGCGAAGCATCATTCAACTGCAACTTCTCCAGTGAGGCGCGCAGGTTCTCATAATCCGTAGGATCGATGGGATAAACACCAGCAAACACCATCGGCTTCACTTCCTGGAAGCCCTCAATGGCTGCACTACAAGGATTAGCCACCTGTGTGATGGTATCACCCACCTTCACTTCTTTGGAGTTCTTAATACCGCTGATGATATAGCCCACATCGCCTGTACGCAGTTCCTTACGGGGAATCATATCCATTTTCAGCACCCCAATCTCGTCGGCATCATATTCCATTCCCGTATTAAAGAACTTCACATGATCGCCGCTCTTAATGGAGCCATTAACAATCTTGAAGTAAGCGATGATACCACGGAAGGAATTAAACACAGAGTCGAAGATCAAGGCCTGCAACGGCGCTTTCTCGTCACCCTCTGGATGAGGGATACGCTCCACAACGGCATTCAGGATATCCTCAACACCCTCACCCGTCTTACCTGAAGCACGGATGATGTCGGAACGATCGCAACCAATCAGGTCGATAATCTCATCCTCCACCTCATCAGGCATCGCCGAAGGCATATCTATCTTATTGATGACAGGAATAATCTCCAGGTCATGATCGATAGCCATATACAGGTTGGAGATAGTTTGTGCCTGAACACCCTGTGTGGCATCCACCACCAACAGCGCACCTTCACAGGCAGCAATAGATCGAGACACCTCGTAAGAGAAATCCACATGTCCCGGAGTATCAATCAAGTTCAGAATATACTTCTCACCCTGATATGTATATTCCATCTGGATGGCATGGCTCTTGATGGTAATGCCTCGTTCACGCTCCAAATCCATATCATCAAGCATCTGACCTTCAGTGACCTGAATAGTCTTAGTGAATTCCAATAAACGGTCAGCCAGGGTTGACTTACCATGGTCGATGTGTGCAATGATACAGAAGTTTCTTATATGGTCCATCAGTTTATACGTGTACTTTTAAGATGCAAAGTTACAATTTTTAAGTTGGAAAAAGAGATATTTTTGCTTTTTTTTGTAACTTTGCACCCAAAAATAGCATTCATTATGAAAAAGTTTTGGATATTAGCAGCAATTTGCACCCTTTTGGTAGGATGCCGCGAGTCTTTAGAAGACCGTTGTGCCCGTGAGGCAAAAGAATACACCGAGAAAAACTGTCCGATGAAAATGGACAAAAATGTCATTTTGGACAGTATGACTTTCGAGCGTGATACGCATACGTTACATTATTATTATACGCTGACAGGCTTTGCCGATCAGGATGGCGTGATGGAGAAGGTTGACGCAAGAGGTGCCCTAAAAGAAGACCTGAAAAACTCAACCTCCCTGCGTGTCTATAAGGAAAACAAGTATCGCTTTGCTTATACTTACCATTCGGAGAAGGATCCCAAGGTCGTCAGAATGGAAGTGGTTTTCACAGATAAAGACTATTAAAAAAACAGCCCCCGCCGATTGGCGAGGGCTAATTTTTTATTCAGCGACTTCTTCAGGTTTCATGTTTGTGTAAACTGTCTGAACATCATCGAAGTCTTCAAGTTTCTCAACCATCTTGTCGATAGTCTCGCGCTGCTCAGCAGTCACATCTTTCAGGTCGTTGGGGATACGGGTGAACTCGGCACCTGTCACCTCGAAACCGTTCTCCTCAAGATGCTTCTGGATAGCACCGAATGAAGAAGGATCGCCATAGATGGTGATACTGTTCTCCTCTTCGTCCTCATCAAACTCATCCTCCACACCATAGTCAATCAGGTCGAGAATCATCTCGTCCATATCCAGTCCGTCCTTCTTCTTGAAGGTGAACACAGCCTTGTGGTCGAACAGGAATGAGAGTGAGCCCTGTGTACCCAGGTTACCATTAAACTTGTTGAATACCGAACGTACATCGCCTACCGTACGAGTGGTGTTGTCTGTCAGTGTCTCAACGAAGATAGCGATTCCGTGAGGACCATATCCCTCATAGTTCACCTCCTTGTAGTCGCTCTGGTCCTTACCCATTGCATTCTTGATAGCACGCTCGATGTTATCCTTCGGCATGTTCTCGCGCTTGGCGTTGGCAATAATAGCACGCAGTGCAGGGTTGTTCTCCGGCTCTGGACCGCCTGCCTTCACGGCAATGGCAATCTGCTTACCGATCTTTGTAAATGTCTTGGCCATGTGGCCCCATCGCTTCAGCTTCGTAGCTTTACGATATTCAAATGCTCTTCCCATAGTTTAATTCTATTATGTTCTTTTGTTCTTTTTTCTTAATCCTAGCGCAGTTCGGCGTTGAGTTGCTTCTTGATGTTGGCGATGAGTTTCTGCATGATGGCATCGATCTGCTTGTCACCCATCGTCTTCTCCTCATCTTGAAGAATAAAATTCACGGCGTACGACTTCTTACCAGCAGGCAGCTTGTCACCCTCATAGACATCGAAGAGCTCCACCTTCTTCAGGAACTTCTTCTCGGTCTGACGGGCAATCTGCTCTATCTGTGCAAACTCCACACTGTTGTCAACCAGCAGTGCCAGGTCACGACTTACAGCAGGGAACTTAGAAATCTCTGTATAGAGCACCTCATTCTTCTTAATCACCTTCATCAGAGCCGTCCAGTTCATCTCTGCATAATATACAGGATTGTCGAGACCGAACTGCTTCTGCAGCTTCTTGGCGATGATACCCATCTCAACGAGTTTCTTACCACCACGGTTCTCGATGGTGAGACCACTGGAGAAAATGCAATTCTCAGACTTCTTACGGACAGTCATACCAGGCTTCACACCGATACGACGGAGGATATTCTCGACATAAGCACTCAGCTCATAGAAGGTAGAGTCCTCATTCTTGTGAGCCCATGAGCCTTCCACACGCTTACCCGTTACCCAAAGCGCAGCATGATACTGCTCCTTGTAAGCCTGCATCGGATCGTCATCGTTCTTCTTCTCCGGATCGAAAGTATAAATATTACCGAATTCGAAGAAACGCAGGTTCTGACGCTTGCGGTTCACATTGTGCTGGATGCTCTCAAGACCACCGAACAACAGCGTCTGACGCATCACGTTCAAGTCGCTGGAGAGTGGATTCATGATACGTACCAGCGTGGGATTAGCGTTCTGCTCATCCTCATAATAAGCAGCCTTTGTCAGCGAATTGTTCAGAATCTCATTGAAGCCCTCACCTACCAGTTGCTCACTAATCAGATTAGCCAACTTATGCTTACGATCCTCGTCACCCTTAATCACAAGTGAGCTCTTCAACTGAGTAGGAATCTCCACATTATTATATCCATAGATACGAAGAATATCTTCTACCACATCACAGGGACGCTGCACATCCACACGGTAGGCAGGAATCTCCAGAGTCAGACCCTGTTCATTCTCAAACTTCACCTCCATGTCGAGTGCACGACAAATATACTTGATGACACCAGAAGAGAGGTTCTTACCGATCAGACGATTGACATAGTCGTATTTCAGTTCAACCACCGCGTTCTTGATGGGTTTGGGATAGACATCGACAATATCCATCGACACCTTACCACCTGCCAGTTCCTGACAGAGGATAGCAGCCTGCTGGAGTGCATAGATGGTGCCATTGGGGTCGATACCGCGCTCAAAACGGAAGCTGGCATCCGTGCTCAGCCCATGACGGCGGGCACTCTTACGGATCCATGTGGGATGGAAGTAGGCACTCTCAAGCACCACGTTCTTTGTGGTCTCGTAGGTACCACTACCCTTTCCGCCAAACACGCCGGCAATACACATGGGGTCTTCGGCATTGCAGATAGCCAGATCACGATCAGAGAGCTTGTGCTCCACACCATCAAGTGTCTGGAATGGTGTGCCCTCAGGCATCGTCTTTACCACAATCTTATGCCCCTTCACCATATCTGCATCGAAACAATGCAGAGGCTGACCATAGGCCATCATGATATAATTGGTGATATCCACGATATTGTTGATCGGGCGCAGACCAATGGTTGTCAATTTATTCTTCAACCAGTCGGGTGATTCCTTCACCTCACAGCCAGTAATGCTGACACAGGCATAGCGCTTGCAGGCCTCCTGATTCTCAATTTCCACCTCAATGGGCAGATCATGGTTGTCAACCTTGAACTTAGAACAGTCGGGGCGATGCATCTCAGTCTCGTAGCCGTTGCTCAACAGCCAGGCATACAGATCACGCGCCACACCCCAATGACTCAGGCCATCGGCACGGTTGGCTGTGATGTCAACCTCGATAAGCCAGTCGCTCTCCAGATGATAATACTCCGCAGCAGGGGTTCCCACGACAGCGTCATCTGGTAAAACGATGATACCGGAATGGTCGTTGCCAATGCCGATTTCATCTTCTGCACAGATCATACCATTTGACTCTACGCCACGCAATTTAGACTTCTTAATGACAAACTCCTTGTCGCCGTCATAAAGCACACAACCCAGATCAGCCACAATGACCTTCTGTCCCGCAGCTACATTCGGAGCGCCACACACGATCTGTGAAGGCTCTCCCTTGCCTAAGTCAACTGTTGTTACATGCAGGTGATCACTGTTGGGATGAGCCTCACAGGTAAGCACCTTACCCACATAGAGGCCCTTCAGACCACCCTTAATACTTTGCACTTCTTCCAATGCGTCAACCTCCAAACCTGTTGATGTCAGGGCATCGCACACCTGTTGAGCAGTCAGGTCGAAATCAACGTATTCCTTCAACCATTTGTAGGAAATATTCATTATACCGATTTTTTAGTAATTACTAACTTGTGAAATTTCAGCGTGCAAA
>ONAE01000046.1 GCA_900315695.1 uncultured Prevotella sp.
GCAATCTGATTTTTGTTGCCATTTTGTTGTAATTTTGTTGTTAAAATTTTGAATTTCATGCCATTATCTCGTAATAGCGGCTGCAAAGGTACTACTTTTATGCTAACATGCGCATAAGGCGCCATACAATTTATTGTTTTTTAACAAGTGAGATACCTGCTTGTAAACCTGGGATGTGTCTTGACATCTTGATCAGACGCTTATTGGCCTTGGTATCCTTCATCGCACCCAGTGCCTTCAGGCCTGTCAGCAGTTTATCCACATCTATCAACATCATCATCGCCTCTTTGTCATGATGGATGGTCACTTCTGCTGTCACGATACAGTCCATGCCCATAATCAGTTTATTACCATTCAGAAGCCACAGGCCACTTTTCGCATTACCGGCAATCACACGATTGAAATGACTGTCCTTGTAGAACGTAAAGTGGGTATTATCAGATGTAATATTACTCTTGTCGATATAGTCCTGCAACAGTTTCTCCAACTGGTTTGCCACAGCGTTTTCTGCCAACTTCAACAACACATTACCCTTCGTGGCATACACGGCAGGCTCCTTATAGACCCAAGTACCGACCAGAGAATCGACATTCTCCTTTTTCGTCTTGAATGATCCCGATATTTTCGAATAAGCATCCTTCACGTTACCCGACTTCACACTAGCCTTCACACTGTCAGCTGTTTCCTTGACCGTCTGAGCTTGTGTGCTAACAGCCATCAGCATCATCAGGGCAAGACCCAATATTCTCATTGATTTCATATGCTATAATTTACAATTCTGGGGCAAAGATACAAAAAATAACCTTTGGACTTACTTCTTTTCTCAAAAATTTGTAACTTTGCATGCAAATTTTAATGTCGAATCACCTCATGCGAAGTCTCTCGGTACTCATACCAGCCTACAATTGCAACTGTCTGCCTTTGGTGGAACAACTGCTGCCTTTGTTGCAAGCCAACGTTGAGGCATACGAAGTGATTGTGTCCGACGATGCCACAGTTGACCCGGAGATCATCAAGGTAAACGAAGCTATCAACCAACTTCCTGGTTGTCGTTATATCCTGAAAACAGAGAATGCGGGCAGCGCGGCAAACCGAAACTATCTGGGAGCCATCAGCCAGTATCCCCTGCTGCTGTTTCTCGACTGCGACATCTCCATTCCTCATACAGATTTCCTGAAGCTATATCTTTCTACACCTATTGACGGTGTCGTGAATGGAGGTATCAGTATCATCGATGACGCACGTTTACACCAGAACCTGCGCTATCGTTATGAGAAGGCAGAAATCCCTGCTCATACGGCTGTGATGCGTCAGGCAAAAAGATATCAGCATTTCCGTTCTACCAACTTCATGATCACTCGCAGTGCCTTTGAGAAATGTTCTTTTGACGAACGGTTTACACGTAGCGGCTATGAGGATGTGCTATATGGGAAAATGCTGAAACAACAGCATATCAACGTAGTACACATCGACAATCCCGTCTTAATGACCAAGTTTGAGAATAACCCTGATTATGTGACAAAGATTGAGCGCAGCCTTCAGACACTTTACATCTTCCGCAACGAGCTTAAAGGCTATTCCCGACTGCTTACCTTTGTGTCGGGCATCCATCTCTCCATCGTGAGAGACCTCATCCGACTCTGGCACCGACTCTTCAGAAAAGCAGAGAGACGGAACCTCTGCGGATCCCGTCCCTCTCTATGGGTTTTCAAACTTTACCGCTTAGGCTATTATCTCTGTATTCAATAAAGGCGGATTTTTTAGCAAAACATTTGGAAGATATTTATCTTTTTTATATCTTTGCAGCAATATTACTCATTAATTAAAACAAATAGAACATGAAAAAACGTTTATTTTTTCTTGCAGCAGCCTTATGGCTTAGCTTAGGAAGTGCTTTTGCTCAGTCTGATATCTATGGCGTATTCAACCGTATAGGATTGAATGCAGGTGTTAGTACCGAAGGTATCACTGTGGGAATAGCAACACCTATCACCCCTTATCTTGAGTTAGGATTCGATGCTAATTTCATGCCAGGTTTCAAGGTTAATGGAGACGTAAATATTGATGCAGAACCCATCGTCATTCCCAAACCAGGCGGATCTGACACCTACACATTCAGCAAAGTTAAGCTGGAGGGAAATTTCAACCGCACCATTTTTAATGCCCGACTCAGCGTCTATCCCTTTGGTGAAAGAGCCGCGTTCTTCATTGCCGGCGGTCTCTCTTTCGGTGGCGAGAAAATTGCGAAGTTATCGGGTCATAGCGATGAGGTCGCCAGACTCTACCAGGAGCATCCAGAATATTCAGGCCTGATTGCTGCCGAAATCGGCAAGTATGAGATAGTGATTGACCATCAGGGTAATGTGGAAGGCGATGTACGCGTGAAGTCAGTAAGACCTTATGTCGGTCTGGGTTATGGTCGTCTGGTTCCAAAGAATCGCGTAGGTTTCCGCGTTGAAGCAGGTTGTCAGTTCATGGGAAAGATGAAGGTGTACCAGAATGGAGTAGAAATGCCGGATATATTGAGCTCCGCTGCTGATGACGATCTTTCAAAGATTATCGACAAATGGAGTATCTATCCTGTACTAAGACTCACCATCACAGGAAGAATTCTATAAATAATAAGCGGAGCCTTGAGAGCTCCGCTTATTATTTATTTGTTCTTCTGATAATAGTCGAGAGCCATCTGCACATTCTGGATGACGGCCTCTGAGGAATAGGTGGCACCAGTCACAGCATCCACCTGTAGTATCTTGGCTTCCTTCACCGTCTTACCGTTCCATTGGTCCATTAAGGCTTTCTTGACTTTGGCGTAATACTTGGGGGACTCCATCGACTTGAGGAACTCAATGCGCTCCACCTTATTCTTATTGATGTACACCTTCAATGGCGTAGGACCATTATAGCCTTCAATATCTTTGCTGATGGTTGTTGTGTTGACCACATACATACCATTCTCCTTCGTCATCGTGTCGTCACCAACTATAAAGCTCTGAAAGCAGAACATACCTGCAATCAGAGCCATAGACTTGAATATCTGATTTGATTTCATCCTAATCTTACTCAGCCATATCAACAGGAATCACTGAGAAAGTAAGTTTCTCATAACCCTCAAAATCGTCAAACTGCACTTGGAAGTTGGCATACTGATAGTAGTTACCACCAGTATTGTGCGTATCCTTGATTGATTTGCTCTGAGCAAGGGCATTCAGGATCTTGTTGTAGATCACCTTGTCGTTGCTGTCATCAGCAATCTGGATAGCCATAGAGGTCACATAGCCGTTCTCCACCTTATAGGTATAGTCGCCACAAGCATAAAGTTGGAAATCCTCAGTCTCAAGGATTGTTTCCAGCTCTCCAACCTTCTCTTTCAGTTCCTCAAAGGTGAGATTGACATGATTGATAGGCTCGCGATTCTCGTCGAGCTTAATATAAGTAGTGTCAACTTCGCTGGTGACATTGTTTTCTTCTGCATTCATCGTTGTTGTACCTGCAATCATCAACATACATGCAAGTACCATTTTCATCATCTTTTTCATCTCTTTCATCTTTAAATTCGTTATCTAAAAACCTGATTTGTTACAAATCATCTCTTTTTCGGGTGCAAAGTTAACAATTTATAAGTTACTATCCAACTCTTTTTGGAAAAAAATTCATAAAATAACCATCTGCGGCGTTCTTTTTGATAAAAGTCAACCGCAGATGGTAACAATTTGCAAAGTCAGAAGATAAATTTTGCGTTATTTTGATTGCAAGGGGCGAATGGCGAACGTGAAATCGTAATCCTTATAAGGCACGAGATACTCCTTACGAGGCCATGCTCCCCAGGAGTTCACACAACCTAATCCCATCTGACGCTGTTGAATGAGCACCTGAGTGAACGGACTCGGTTCAAGGTCACCGCTATGGCGCCCCCACACCTTATCCTTCGTCACACCATCATCGAGATCAGCCACACTATAATTCAGGGCACTGACCTCTATCGGTGCACTGCCATAGAACTCAAGCCCCCTCCCCTGTTCATCCTTCACGCGGAACCAGCGCACATCGGTGTGGTTACCACTCTCCTGAGGACGCACATAGGGGAAATACTCATCAGCCACACTGTTCTGATAGACTCCAATAAACTCCGAGTTGTTGCGGTCGATATAGTTTTCTATCGGTCCACGTCCATAATACTCCACCTGCGCAAACTCTTTAGGCATCTGAAGCTGCATACCATAACGGAACATTGGCGATACATCAGCCCCCTTCTCGGTAGAAAGTTGCTCACGCACCACCACCTGACCATCAGCCTTCAACGTATAAGTCATTGTCAGCGTGGCCTTTACATCAGGCAACTGAAAGGTAGCCACCGCACCATCAGCCTTCACCTCGACACCCTTCAGCTTCATCTCAGGCTGATGCCATACAGCAAAGCGCTGCTGCAGCCAAGCACCGTAATCGTTGTCTGTTGGAGCACGCCAGAATATCGGTGTCACCGACTCACGGTCTATCAGCGTTGGTGTGCCGTTCACGTCGAGATAGTCTATCCAACCACTCTGTTTGCCAATGGTAAGTGCCGTACCAGCAGCCTCGAAACGTACATAGCTGACGGTCTCCTCTACTTTCAGACTCGCGTTGGCAGAAGCTGCATCAAGGGTTGGAAACTGATAGGATTTGAGTGAGAACTGCTGACGCGCCAGCACCTGCCCCTTGTCGATAAGAGGCTGAGCCTCACGGCTACGGAACTCGAAGTTCACAAACGATTCTGCATCGGGATGGTGCTCTAAGACGCGGGCAATAGTTGCTTTCAGCTCCGCATCAGTAATCACCTTACGCTGCTGAGGCGCGATACCACTGATATCGATGGTACCGCTATGCTTACGGATGGTCCATACGAGCTCCTGATCATCAAGTGTCTTGAAGAAATTCTCATTGTAGATTTCCAACTCGCCGTTAGCCAGATTCTTTGGTGTGATCCAAGCACTCTGATAGTAATAACCCACCTCATGAGCATGAGGGTTCAGCCGGCGGTCTGGTGCGATGATACCATTACAGTTGAAGTTATGATCGCTGGCAGGATAGCGTCCGTAGTCACCACCGTAAGTAAAGATCTCTTTACCTGTCAGCTTGCTCTTGTCACGCAATCCCTGATCTACGAAATCCCAGATGTAACCACCCTGATACTTCGGATATTTGCGGATAATCTCCCAATACTCCTTAAAGCCACCCATCGAGTTACCCATCGCATGGGCATATTCGCACTGAATCAGCGGACGAGGATTATCCCCCTGTGCATACTTCTCGCAGTCATCATAATCAAAATACATCGGACAGAAGATATCAGTCTTACCGTTCTGATGTGCCTGTTCATACTGCACAGGGCGTGTCTTATCGAAGGCCTTCACCCAGTCGTAGGCCTTCTCGAAGTTAGGACCATAGCCAGCCTCATTACCCAGACTCCACACGATGATACTCGGATGATTCTTGAAACTGATCATATTACCCTGCTGACGCTCGATGTGCATCAGCTCGAAGGCGGGATTCTTGGCAAGCGTCTTCTCACCGTAACCCATACCGTGACTCTCCAGGTTCGACTCCGCTGTGAGATAGATACCATACTGGTCACAGAGGTCATACCAACGGGGATCGTCAGGATAGTGGCAGGTTCGTACCGCGTTGATATTCAGCTGTTTCATGATCTTGATATCCTGAATCATACGCTCCACACTCACGACATATCCACCGTCAGGATCGAGTTCATGGCGATCGGCACCTTTGATTAAAATAGGCTGTCCGTTCACGAGCAACTGACCTCCCTTAATCTCAATATGGCGGAAGCCCACCTGCTTGCGCACAGCCTCCAGCACCTCGTCACCTTTCTTCAGCTGCAGCTCTAATATATATAAATAAGGTGTCTCAGCCGTCCAAGGTTTCACATTGGGGATGGTGGCGGTGAGTCCTTCAGCCACCTGCCTGCCGTCAGCATCAAGCAGACGGGCTTCAAGTGTGGTACCCTTATCGTTCGCCACCTTGGCCTCCACCTGCAACACACCATTACCATTCTGATAATCCTGTCCGATGGTGATATCCAGCAGATGCGTCTTAGGTGTGGCGTAGAGATAAACCTCACGGGCGATACCCGTAAAACGCCAGAAGTCCTGATCCTCCAGATACGAGCCGTCGCACCAACGCATCACCTGCATCGCAATGAGGTTCTTACCTGGCTTCAGATATTTCGTGATATTAAACTCTGCAGCCACCTTCGAATCCTCCGAGTAGCCGACATACTTACCATTCACCCACAAAAAGAGGTTACTCGTGGCCGAACCTACATGGAAGAACACCTCCTGCCCTTTCCAGTCGGCTGGCAAATCAAACGTGCGACGATAAGAACCCGTATAGTTGTTCGTCTCGCCGATATAAGGAGGATTGCTCTCAAAAGTTGTACACCAGGCATAGCCGATATTCTTATAGATCTTGTCGCCATAGCCATTGAGTTCGAAGAGACCAGGCACTGGGAAATCCACCCATTTAGAGTCGTCGTACTTCAGCGCGAAGAAATCCTTAGGGGCATCCTGATGGTTCTTCACAAAACAGAATCTCCACAGGCCTTCCATCGACAGGTATCTGCCAGAAGCGCTCTTGTCGCCCTTGGCCTTGTCGATACTCTCGAAGGCGAAGAAATCAGCACGTCGTGGTTCACGGTTCTGTTGGTTCACACTGGGGTTACGCCACACTGGGGTTGTATCAGCTGCATAGGTCGTCAGTGAAGCCAGAAGGGCAAATGAAAGCAATAGTTTTCTCATAACAATCATATTCAGTTTTATTGTAACATTCGTATTCGTTTTTTGGACTACAAAAATACAAATAATTGCTGAAACCACCAAAAGAAAAAAGAAAAAACAAACGCATTTATTTTGTTCTTCGCTCAAGTTTTCGTATTTTTGCAGCAGAATGAGAAAAGAAGAAAGATTCGAGCGAATTCTGGCGCATTTCAAAGCGCAGATGCCTGAGGTCAGCACCGAACTGGAGTTTGGCAGTGTGTTTCAGTTGTTGGTGGCAGTGATACTCAGTGCCCAATGTACAGACAAACGCATCAATCAGGTGACACCAGAACTGTTCCTGCACTTCCCTGATGCCAAGACAATGGCAAAGGCTGAACCCGAAGAGGTATTGGAATACATCAGCAGCGTCTCCTACCCTAACGCCAAGGCAGACCATCTGGTGAAGATGGCGAGGGCACTTGTAGAACATCATGATGGCGAGGTGCCCTCAGACATGAATGCCCTACTCGACTTGCCTGGTGTGGGACGCAAGACGGCAAACGTGATCCAGAGTGTGGCTTTTGGCAAATCGACATTAGCCGTTGACACCCATGTGTATCGCGTGGCTCACAGACTCGGACTGGTTGGTAAGCGTGACAATACGCCTTTCAAGGTAGAACAGGAACTGGTGAAGCATATCCCGGCAGCGGACATCCCCAATGCTCACCACTGGCTTCTGCTGCACGGACGCTACGTCTGCACCTCAAGGAAACCCCACTGCGAGAAGTGCGAAATAGAGCACCTCTGCCCCAAACAAATCGAAGGCTCAAAGTTAGATCACTGATATTTTGCATTTTCATGCCCGATTATTTGGAAGTATCAGATAAAGTTCGTACTTTTGCAAATGAATTTAATATTATATAATTATGGTACAAGCAAAGAATTACAAAAACAAAGAAGAGGTGATTGCCGATTTCAGAAAAGCATTTGCCAGAAAGAGGAAGTGGCTTGAAGAAGCAGAGAAAGAGTTAATGAATATGCCTTCAAGACACAAACCCACGGTTGTTTGATATTCAATTGAAATCTAAACTATGAACGCATTAAATCTGATACAACTGAATCTTAGAAGCCCATACGAGGTATGGAGCGATTCTGACAATATCTATTATTTTGAGACAGACCACGGTGTGAAGTTTAAGATCTTTTTTGGAGACGATGCACCTATCTGGAAAAGTGGTGCATATACATTTGACATTCAAAATACGAATCACAAGACCTCGCCAAACGATGAGAAAGTGAAAAAGACCATTATCAGCATAATCGAAGAATTCTTCAAGTACAATGCTGATATTCTACTTTATATCTGCGAGACTGGCGACAACAAACAAGCTATGAGGAATAGGCTGTTTGTCCGTTGGTTCAACGAATACAACTTTCAGAAAGATTTCGTTCTTCGTACAGCAATGGTGAAAGATGGCAAGCAAGAGAACTTCGCTGCCATTATTGTTCAGCGTATCCACCCTGATCTGGAGAGTATTCTTATGACCTTTGATGAAACCATTAGTTATTTTAAGGACAAACCCCAATCACATGAAGAGCCGTAACTGATTAATTGATGCTTGTTTTTGAGTATGTTTGAATTTGCGTATAGGCGAACAATCGTTTGGCTATAGGCGAATGATTGTTTGGGTATAGGCGCACGGTCGTTTGCGTATAGGCATACGATAGGCGGATAGGCTCTTTGTACTTGTTACCCCTAATATTATCCCCTGCGGGAATTAGTATTTGTTCTTACTTAGATTTAATTCAGTCACAAAACGGTTACGGTTACAGCTGTAACCATGTAACCATTTACTTACTTGATGGTAAAGAAGAAAGCCCCTTGTGTCAAGACAGAAATATCAAAGTCATAGAAACCTTTATTCTTTGAACTGTCTAACTCTTTGACATACTGTTCTACCTCTGGATCTCGGATTATAAAAGCATATTCTCCAGACTCTGCCACAATATTAATATCGAGGGCTGTAACATGACCTATCTTGCGAGAATTGGAAGTCAATTTTACATTCTTTGCAACAGGAATAGTATTCGTGTACATGAACTTTTCATGATTCTGGCGAATCTTCAGAAGTTTCTCCACCTTAAATTGGAATTCCATCCTATCAATAGCCTTAAAAAGTTCGTCATCCGATAGCTTCTGGTTAATGTTTGCATCTATATAGCCCTCGTTAACAAGTCGTTTACTAACATATTCCATCAACTCGCTTTGCTTATAACTAATCTTTGAATACATATACTCCATGTATCTGCATCCGATTCCTTTGTGCACTTTGAACACAAAGATATTTTGGGGATCAATCGGCTTACTAAAGTCGGAAATCTTACGTAAGAAAGACTCCTTGCTATTAAGTTTTTGGATGTTCGTTTCGAGGTTAGAATAGAGTGTAAACCTCGCTATCCCCTTGAACTGCTCGTCAGCATGTCGGTTATTGTATATCATGTAATTCTGAACACTGTCAACGACTTCCCTGTCGGCATGTGGCTTTTTAAGGAAAGAAATCCAGTCTTTCACATATTGCTTTACCCCATCTTGTCCAAAATCAGGTACTGGACGTTCGTCTGTGATAGTCTCGCATTTGGTAATGCCCATCGGCTTCATTCCGCTTTCTAAATGAGCAAACACACCAACAGAGTCGTTTAATGTCACCATACCTTTGTATTCAATGGTTGTTCCATACTTTTCATTTAGATAGGTAGCTTCTTCCATCGTTGGCTGGCGTTGCTCTGCCATAATTTTCTTGAAAACAGGATCATCACTAAACCCAGACATCTGCTGGGCTTTTGCGTAGGCATCTTGAAACTCTTTACTATCGTAATTTAAACCAACGTCTTTCATCATCTTTCGAGTCATCTCCTCCTGCGACATACCACCATATTGCTCTTCCATATATTTCCTCAGAGCCACAGTGTCATTCTGCAATTCCATCATCTTTTTAAGTTGTGGATTGTTCTCATATATCCTCTGCTGGGCTTCAGCCACAGCTTTCTTGTACTCCGCACTGGTTGTGTCAACAGATACACCATTGTAGATATCCTTGGCTTCCTGATTTTCCCTGTTATCACGGGATTTCTTTACTTCTTTTGCTGTTTTGGCACCTTTGAGGAACTTGCCCAAAGCTCCGAATTGAGCAGAACATGGTACAGAACACAATGACAATACGAACAGAATTGATAATATTTGTTTCATATATTTATTATTATACACTTACCTTTAAAATTATAAAAGCCATAACGTTTCTGGTTGGAAGGTTATGTTTATTTCTTCTTATTTCTGCTTACGACCTTCGGTTTACGAGTTTCTTTATGTTGATGACGCAATATATATTCAAACGTTGAGGCTATTTCAGTTGCTTTGTACTCATTTTGTCCTGTTCCGATACGAATAAGAGGTGTTGCCAAATTATCGATCTTTATATTTACCACGTAGTTATGTATAGTTTTATCTGGAGTTCTAACCGTTTCTGCACCACCAAGTCCAAAGCCAAATATACAGAGCCCTGCCCCTAAAGTTGTGGAACGACCAGGAATATATTGAGGGTCGTCAACAATCTCACAACTAATGATGTCTTGAAAATCTATAGTCTTGCCCATGAAAACAAATTTCTGAGCGGTTTCATAAAAATGAAGTTCTTTGTTAATATCGGGAGTAGATGTTTGATCAGCAATTACCTTTGTTGGCTCACCATACTTCGCTTTAAGTGAATCCTTTGAATACTCGTAGTGTAATTTATTAAGCATCTTTGGATCTTTCGTAAAATTAGCATTAAGTTCATTACAAAGGTCGGATATGAAACTCCAAAAAAACTGGTATGTACTAACATACGCTTTCGCATATGTGTTTTTATATCCTCCTTTTGACGTGAAAGGATATACATCTGAAACCTTTGCAACGAATGTGGTAGGTTTCTTATCACTACCAATATACTCATTATTATTATATATAAGATTCATCATTGTAACCAAGAGCTTATCTTTATCAGTAATCTGAATAATTAGAGAAGGAGAGATGTAGACTTTATTCAAGTGCATAAAGCGCGAGTGACTGGCTATGTGAATTGATGCAGAAGAAACAATACTACCATCTTCTTTTTCTATTTTTAAATTCTTACCCCAATCTTTATACTTGCTTTTTATCCATAATGAGATGTGGTTAAGCAAGTTGTAAGTCTCATACAAAGGATTTTCAATAGTCAGTATGGCTTGAGTAACTTGGAACTTGTCGGAGGGTGAATCCTTAAATGTCACAAGATCTATTTTTTCTTTAACATTGGCAGCATATATTGTATAGTCTTCATTTTGTAATGAATTAAGAAGACTTTGATATTTTACAATCTCAGGGCAACCCCATCTCATTGCAGGCGCAAATTTAGCATTATTATAATTTACATCTATTGGAGATTGTGCTGACATTCCAATAGAAAATAATGCTGTCGCCAGTATTGTTATAACTATCTTTCTCATAATCTTAATACTTATGTAATTACTTATTGCTTATATTGTATTAACTTTTGACATGTTTCCCAACCGCCTTTACGGTTCATTAGGTCTGGCTCGTACCACTTGTTAAAGAGAATGTAATCTCCATTGATTTGACGAACGATGGTTGCATTGAACTGCACATCGTTATGTGTCTTACGTCCTCTCAAAGGAACATTTTGTCCCTGATAAGAATGAATACCACTTACATAAGTGCCACCAGTATTTTGATCCACTCCCACACTCTTGATTATCATTGTGCCAGGAATGTATACCTTTCCTTCAAAGCATGAACTATAATAATATTGGCAGAAAACATCTAATACATACTTGGCTTCTTGTGCTGACAGTATTCTACCAATTTGATTGTTCCCAGACTGCGCATAACATATTCCACAGAATACGATAGCTATTAATACCGAAAGTAGTTTTCTCATATACGTTATGTTTTAAGTTTCTTATTTGTTATTGGGCACAAAGAAGCGTGAACTGATTCCGCATCTTCATTGATGGGGCCTGAGAATTCCCAATAGCACAAAATACAGTAATAGCAGTCCACGCAAAACGTGGAAGCTAATTACGTTGTCGTCTGTGCTATAATTGTTAAGTTTCTCAGGCTTTACAATGATCAGACAAGCATAACGCTTCAATGTTTACCCATAAATTAAGAACGCTGCCTTTTCGGGCATATTCCAATGGCAAAATTAGGAATTTAATTCCAATTAGCCAAAGAATCACATTCTAATTTGTGATTTTGGTGCAAATTTACCTATAATATCGTATTATATCTAAGGATTTTCCCTAAAGATAGCAGGATTTTCCCTAAAGATACAAATATGCCATTAGAGTAATACCATTTGTAGAATACAAAAAATATTTTCGTCGAGATTAATGCCATCTTGCCACCACTGACTTAATTGTCTGACAATAAGGTGGTGGCAAGGTGGCATTAAGGGTGGCAAGGTGGCATTAAATGGCCGAAAATGGCATTTTTCAACATAAAATACTCCGTTTTTGCATATTTTGGCCTCAAAACCTGCAAATCTATCATCGGATTACAGATAGCTTGTAAAGGCATTACAGATAACTTGTAATGCTATTACAAAAGCCATGTAATGATGTTACAGATAACTTGTAATAGGGGGAAAGGATTATCTGGATGAGTCGTACATGCCATTCCTTTGGATTGTACAGACGTCATGGACAAGCCATAGATGGCAAGAAACTCCACTAAAAAACATCAGCCTATTTCTTGGGCTGATGCTTATGCTCTCTTTTCTGGCTCCAGTTCTTGAAGGCGCGGCGATGGAAACGGTCTTCGGCCTTGATGACATCATAGACCTTCGAAGCTGGCAATACGCTGAAAAACTTGTTGTGATAGGTCTGCTGGATGTTCTTCAGTTCCAACTCATAGACATCACGTTTCTGCACAGCTTTCTTGCACTCTGCCTCATCGACAGGCTTGATCTTACATTCTTTCTTGATCTGACACTGGATGGCACGCTGCTTCTGATGCATCTCACGGAGGAGAGGGAAGAATTTTGCCGACTCTTCAGGGGTAAGACAGGCCTCCTGAGTAATAAACTGCTCCATCTCCGCCTGGAATTTCTCAGGGGAGAATTTCTGAGGTTCGTCAGCAAAGGCTGATACACTCAGGAACAACGCAACACTTAGGGAAAGCAACAATCTTTTCATTTCTCTTTTTCTTTTTATTCTTCTGACAAACAAGCGTAGATATCATAGTTGTCGATCATGGCGTAATCAGCAGCCGCATCGAAAGCCGCATCATTCGACACTTCAATGGTCTCAGCCTGTATGGGCTGATGCACATCGGACGAGGGTGACAAAGCAAACCAAGCCATTGCACCCATCACCAACACACACACCACTGCAGCGGCATAACGCATGGGGAGCATCCAGACATGCTTGGCACGCGGCTGACGCTCTGGCAATGATGCCATTAACTGATCGGCAAAGGTATCGAAATACCCCTCAGGAACCGTAAACGGATTCCTGCGTCCTACCTTCTCTTCTATGTATTTCTCTTCGTTCATCGTATATTTGACGTATCTATATTCAGAAAGTTTAATCACGTGACTTAAAAAATTCTGCAATCTTCTTCACCGCAATATGATAACTAGCCCTCAGGCCTCCCTCAGAGGTGTTAAGTAACTGAGACATATCACTATACTTCATGTCCTCAAAATAGCGCAGTTGGAAGATTGTTCGCTGCACATCAGGCAATGTGGCAATCGCCTCTTGCAGCATCGCCTCCACATCAGAGCCATCAAAATAGGGATCAGCCAAGAGTGATTGGGATATGGAGGGATCATCCTCCGTGCTGATGGTGGGATGACTGTTCTTACGCAGGAAGTCGAGACTCTCATTGATGGCGATACGCGAAAGCCAGGTGATAATCTTCGAATCGCCCTGAAAGCTGTCGAGATGGTTCCAGGCTTTCAGAAACACGTTTTGCATGACATCATTGGCATCATCATGAGTGAGAACCATACGACGGATGAGCCAATAAAGTTGTTCACTGTATTGGCGCACAATAAGTCCGAAAGCAGCGCGCTGTGTCTTCGGATTCTTCAATTGAGAAATGATTTCACGTTCGTCTGTCATCAGCGTACCGCAATCTTACGGACCACCGACCCTACCTTTACGATGTAGCAGCCTTTAGGGATATTCAGTTCTATCTTCTGTGCCGGACTATCAATCTGCTGTTCGAGCAAGCGGCGCCCTGTCAGGGATACGACCTCAAGAACCTTCCCTTCGCCACCATTGACATAAAGGACTCCTTGTGAATAGGTGATGGTTACCTCTTTCTCTGGAATACCCATCAGACCAAACTCATAGTTTGATGCTGCACAAGCCGTAGCTGGCACAGAGAAACATAGGGTCAGGATGGTCAATGTTAAGAGTAGAAATCTAACCATACGCATTCATTGTCTGCTGCAAATGTATGGATTATCTCTGATACTTCCAAATTTTTAGGGCAAAATTTTACATTTCACCCCCTTCAGATGTCGAAAACTTCCATTTCGTTGGTCAAAAACGTCTTCTCGAACACTTCTTTTGCTTCATTCAGCAACACGTTTTCATCCTCATAGCGGGAACTGTAATGCCCCAACAACAGGCGCCCAACCCCAGCATCGCGTGCTACGGTAGCTGCCTGACGGGCTGTAGAGTGGAAGTATTTCTCCGACTGTGGCAGATGATCGTCGCCATAGGTACTCTCATGATAAAGCGTGTTAACACCTCGAAGCTGTTCGTGGAGCTGAGGCATATAGCGCGTATCACTGATATAAGCATAGCTTCTGGGAGGATCGGCAGGGATGACGAGTTTGCTGTTAGATATTATCTCACCATCGGGCATCGTCCAGTCGGCACCGTTTTTGATGTTTCCCACCTGACTGACAGGAATCTGATAACAGTCCATCATCTCACGGCGGATATGGGGCATAGTAGGTTTCTCACTGATCAGATAGCCACAACAAGGCACACGGTGTTCCAGAGGAATACTCTCCACAGTGATACTGCGATCTTCATACACCACACTGCGGACGGTTGTATCAACGGGATAGAACACCACCTCAAATCCCAGGTCGTGAGTAAAAAACTGAATCTGACGTTCGAGTTCAGGTCCCAGAGCCGCTGGTGCATGAACATGCAACCGAGCTGTGCGCCCCAGCAATCCGAAGGTAGAGATCATGCCGATAAGTCCGAAACAGTGGTCACCATGCAGATGGGTGATAAACACATGACTGAGCTTCGTGAAGCGCACCCTGCATTTACGCAGCTGCATCTGCGTGCCTTCTGCACAATCGAGCATCAGCACCTTATCACGTACCTCTACAACCTGTGAAGATGCGTAATGGCGAAGGGTGGGAAGCGCACTTCCGCACCCTAAGATATGTACCTTGAACGGTTCCACCAGCAAACGGTTTTAGATTTTATTGAATTCGTCGCCAGTATCCTCCAGTTCGAGTCCGTGAAGATCAACTTTCGGTTTCTCCTTCCAACGGTTATACTCGAAGGTCTCTGTTTCATCGCGTGCCCTTCCAAGCGTACGATAGGCCAAAGTATCAGGACCGAGGGTGAGTATCTCATAGCTGTTCACCTCCTGTTCGTCACCACCACCTTCACGTACAAGCAGTATTTCCAGATCGCCATTGACAATCTTCCAGGTACGATAGACAATCACACTCTGGTCGATACTCTCAGCGATACCACCTTCCTTGATGCGGATACCCACCTCTGCACTTCCGTCGATAGGATCGGGCATCACCCAGTCGCCCATGAGGGAGTTGAGGTTTATAACCTGAAGGGCTACCTTACCTGTACTATCAGGAAGAACGGCAAGACGATCAGACACGCCCAAGCCGCCGAAGACCTTCCCCTTCTCTTTGGCATGAGTGATGCTCATCTTCAACGTATCGCCACTGTCTGTAATAATCTCCAGCGTGTTCATTGCAGTTCCTGACGCACAAATGCCATAGATCGTACGGTCACGGGATTCAAGTTCCTGTTTGGATATAGAATCACTTTCTTCTTCGACATACTGCTGCTGTTTGTTGCCACCACAGCTGCCGAAAAGCAGAATACCAGTTACAAACGCTCCTAAAAATACACTTTTCTTCATACCTTATTTATTTTAATGGTTTTTCTCTTGTTGTTTCGCTTCATTCCAGAGTTGGTCCATCTCTTCCAACGTCATCTCATTGAGGGGCTTTCCGATCTTGATGCTGTGTGCCTCGATATAGTTGAAACGGTCGATAAACTTACGGTTCGTCTTCTCTAAGGCATTATCAGGGTTCAGCTTATAGAGTCGGGCCGCGTTGATGACACTGAATATAAAGTCACCCAACTCCTCAGTAGAGTGTTCCTTATCTCCTTTATTCAGTTCAGCCTCCAGTTCATCCAGTTCCTCACGCACCTTCTTCCACACATCCTGCCGATCTTCCCAGTCAAAGCCCACATTACGCGCCTTATCCTGAATGCGATAGGCCTTGATGAGTGATGGCAGAGCCTCTGGCACACCAGAGAGCACAGACTTATTGCCATCTTTCTCTTTCAGTTTGATCTGCTCCCAATTCTCGAGCACCTGAGATACAGTAGTCACACTAGACTGGCTAACCTGACTAGAAGAATCAGCAGAACTTGGCACATAAGGCAGCGGTTTGGGATCCTCTGCGTCAATCTGAGAGGGATGATACACATGGGGATGACGCGTAATCATCTTCCGTGTCAGGGCGTTACAGACATCAGCCATATCAAACTGTTCCTGCTCTTCTGCAATCTTCGCATAAAAACAGATATGGAGCAACACATCACCCAACTCTTTACAGATATCGGGTATGTCGTTCTTGATCAGGGCATCGCAGAGCTCATACGTCTCTTCGATGGTATTGGGGCGAAGGCTCTCATTGGTCTGTTTCTTATCCCAAGGACAATTTGCTCTCAATGCATCCAAGACATCGAGAAATCGACCAAAAGCCTGCATTTTTTCCTCTTTTGTGTGCATAAAACATTAATTAATGTGGCAAAGATACAAAATAATTGAGAATTGAGAATTGAGAATAAGGATTTTTTTATAATTTTGCACCGATTTTAGAGAAATAAACATCATATATATATGGAATTAGCTAGTAAATACGACCCAAAAGAGGTCGAAGGAAAGTGGTATCAGTATTGGCTGGACCACAAACTTTTCTCAAGTAAGCCCGACGGACGCGAGCCTTATACGATCGTGATTCCGCCGCCCAACGTGACAGGTGTGTTACATATGGGTCACATGCTGAACAATACGATTCAGGATATCCTGGTGCGCCGTGCCCGTATGGAAGGTAAGAATGCACTCTGGGTGCCTGGTACCGACCACGCTTCAATCGCTACTGAGGCAAAGGTGGTGAAGAAGCTCGCAGGCGAAGGCATCAAGAAGCGTGACCTGACCCGTGAGCAGTTCCTGGAACACGCTTGGGACTGGACCCACGAGCACGGCGGCATTATCTTGAAGCAGTTGCGTCGCCTCGGTGCCAGTTGCGATTGGGATCGCACTGCCTTCACAATGGATGAGAAACGCAGTGAGAGTGTGATCAAGGTGTTTGTAGATCTCTATAACAAGGGCCTCATCTATCGCGGACTCCGCATGGTGAACTGGGATCCGAAGGCACTCACCGCCCTTTCTACCGAAGAGGTGATCTATAAAGAGGAGCAGAGCCATCTGTTCCACCTGAAATATTATGTGGCTGACCTGAAGGCGCTCGACAACGAGGAGGCTCTGAAGGCAGAGGGTAATATCATCCACAAGGATGAGAAGGGCTATTATGCAGTAGTGGCAACTACCCGTCCTGAGACCATCATGGGTGATACCGCCATGTGTATCAACCCCAAGGATCCGAAGAACCAGTGGCTGAAAGGTAAGAAGGTCATCGTTCCGCTGGTGAACCGTGTGATTCCTGTGATCGAAGACCGTTATGTGGATATCGAGTTCGGTACAGGCTGTCTGAAGGTGACGCCAGCTCACGACACCAATGACTATATGCTGGGTAAGACCCATAATCTCGAGACCATCGACATCTTCAATGCCGACGGCACGATCTCTGAGCAGAGTCCGCTTTATGTGGGTATGGACCGTATGGACTGTCGTAAGCAGATTGCCAAAGATTTGCAGGAGGCAGGTCTGATGGAGAAGATTGAGGACTACGTGAACAAGGTGGGCTACTCTGAGCGTAACCCTGATACAGCCATTGAGCCCCGTCTCTCACTGCAGTGGTTCCTGAAGATGAAGCACTTTGCCGACATTGCCCTGCCCCCAGTGATGAACGATGAGCTGAAGTTCTATCCCACGAAGTACAAGAATACTTATAAGAACTGGTTGGAGAACATTCAGGACTGGTGTATCTCCCGTCAGCTCTGGTGGGGTCATCGCATTCCTGCCTACTACTACAATGAGAACGATGACTATGTAGTAGCCGAGACGCGCGAGGAAGCACTGAAACTGGCTCAGCAGAAGGATCCGAAAGTGACGGATGCCGACCTGCGTCAGGATGAGGATGCCCTCGACACCTGGTTCTCTTCATGGCTCTGGCCTATATCGCTCTTCGATGGTATCAACAAGCCAGGCAACGAGGAGATCAAGTACTACTACCCCACTTCCGACTTGGTAACAGGTCCGGATATCATCTTCTTCTGGGTGGCCCGTATGATCATGGCCGGTTATGAGTATATCGGCGACATGACTGGGACGTAAGATGTCGAAGTCACTGGGTAACTCACCTGATCCTATCGAACTGATTGAGAAGTTCGGAGCCGACGGTGTACGTATGGGTATGATGCTCTCTGCACCTGCCGGTAACGATATCCTCTTCGATGAGGCACTTTGCGAACAGGGCCGTAACTTCAACAATAAGATCTGGAATGCTTTCCGTCTGGTGAAGGGTTGGAAGGTTGCAGATATCGAGCAGTCAGAGGCTGGCAAGATTGCCACATCATGGTTTGAGGCTAAGCTCAAGCAGACCAACGCTGAGGTAGATGATCTCTTTAAGAAGTATCGTATCTCCGAGGCCCTGATGGCTGTCTATAAGCTCTTCTGGGATGAGTTCTCAAGCTGGTATCTGGAGATGGTGAAGCCTGCCTACATCAACGGTGAGGCACAGCCTATCGACAAGGCAACTTATGACAAGACCCTCGAGTTCTTCGAAATCCTGCTGAAGATGCTGCATCCCTTCATGCCGTTTATCACTGAGGAACTCTGGCAGCACCTCTATGATCGCAAGGATGGTGAGAGCATCATGCGTGACAGTCTGAAACTCCCCGCCCCCTCTGAGGCTGACGAGAAGCTTGCAGCTCAAATCGAGAGTGTAAAGCAGATTGTATCTGGTGTTCGTATGGTTCGCAGTTCCAAGAATATTGCCCCCAAAGAGCAGCTTGAACTGCAGGCTGTGGGAAGCAACAACTACGAGGCCTACAATACCGTGATTGCCAAGATGGCCAACCTCAGTGCTATCAACGTGGTAGCAGAGAAGGATGCCACTGCATCAGCCTTCATGGTAGGCACCGATGAGTTTGCTGTGCCCTTAGGCAACATGATTGATGTCGAGGCAGAGATTGCCAAGATGGAGGCACAGCTTCAGCACCTCGAAGGGTTCCTGGCAGGTGTGAAGAAGAAGCTCTCTAACGAGCGTTTCGTAGCGAATGCACCTGAGGCTGTTGTAGCCCTTGAGCGCAAGAAGCAGAGCGATTCTGAGGAAAAGATCGCTGCCCTCAAAGAAAGCATCGCAGCATTGAAAGGTTAACGATAGAGATTAAAAGATTAACGCAAGAAGGGGATGTCACACTCGGCATCCCCTTTCCTTTTGTCATCTCGACATCCCCCAGCCTCTCAGCATGGCGAAGTAATCGAGGCTTTCAGTCCCGTTTTCCTGAATCGCCATGGCTACGCCCACCGCCATCCAGCGCTGGGGCTGATCGGATGGGATGCCGATGGGTTCATCAGGTGGAATCCCCGTCAGGCGGCTCACGTTCTGGATATACGTCTCAGTGAGATTCTCCCGGGGCGGTGCCCACCTGCTGATAATCATCCTGATTGTATAGAGCCGATACTTGTGATAATAGGTACGCGTGAGCAGATAGAAGGCTGCGCGCCAACCATACTCCAAACGCTCAAACTGACAAAAACTAGCATCAGTCTGCTGGGCTCTCAGGCCCTTCCACTGGTCCTTCGCCGTGCGACGGATATTCAGTGGATTATTGTTTCTAATTCCTCTAGGTAGCATAACTTCTTTACTCTTTTACTTTTTTACCCTTTTACTTTTCTTATTTACATTAATCGGTGTACTGTTAGGGAAGGCGATGCTGTAGGCCGCGTCGAGGGCTTTCAGATTGATTCTCCAATAACTGATGCCAGTCTTCACGGCAACGATAGCACGCATCGTTGGCTTCAAAGTCGAACCACGACTTCATGACGTTCCGGATACAAAACCGCTTGCACTGACCTCCGAGGAGGCGCCTCGTGCGCTCCAACTTCCGCCAGAGCATCACGAAGCATTCTTGGGAATTTTGAATCTCAATCATAATTTCAAAATCGAATTTGAATTTCATTCGAAATTGCTCACGCTCGGCAATTGATGCAAGCATCATTGCTCTCGCTTAATCGCAATTTTGACCAAATGACCTTGACATTTTGACCGCATTACAACTTCCGATAATTCCCATCCTCTTCGAGTACTACCAGCCCCTGCTTGCGCCAGTTCTTCAGCATCTGCCGAACGGTGTTATGGTTCACGTTGGCACCTTTTACCGCTACCGAATGCTGCATCGCCTGCTCGAACGAGAACTGGATATCCAGTCGCTCAAAGATCGAGTCGTTCTTGCCACGCTTCTGTCGCTCCCCGTTCAGACTGCCAGCATAGTCGCGACTCATGAAAGCGTTCTCGATACGGTCGCGGAAGAAGTAGAGGGCATTCTCAATGAGCGAATCAGCAATCACGTCATAGACCTCCAGCATCGTGGGCGTCTGCGCCTTCAATAGCAGGTCCTTCCACAGGTTCGGATTTTGTTTTAACTGCGTCTCGGCACCATTTAGGCCGTGCTTCTGAATCAACGTCTCGCACACCTTACAGAGCATCAGACAACAGGTCATGCGCTGAGCCGTGACACAAACACGGAAACGCTGACGGGCACGGGTACGATCGTCGTTCTTCATCGTCTCCAGACGGATACGCTCCACCCATTCACGACCTTTCGCTTCCAACTTCGGCAGCACCACCTCACCATACATCAAGGGCAAGAGGTGGGCAATCTGCTGGATGCGTTCGCACTGGCGGTCGGTCAGTACGAAGGGCTTGTCTTCCAAGGGTGCAAACGTGTTGTCGGGGGTGCGGGCTACGGCGATACGACTCTGGAAACCATCGGTGTAATTATTTACCACACGGTAGAGTGCATCAGGGGTTCCACACATCGTGACATTCCACAACAACTTGTCGATATGCACATTCACGGCATCAGCACTGCGAGCCTCACGCTCATACTTAGTGCCGTCGTAACTCTGACGCAGCATCACCGAGAAGTCGCTCATCGTCGATTTCCACTTCTGCGCCACCGTGTCGGCCTCAGGAGTGAACGAAAAGGCA
>ONAE01000084.1 GCA_900315695.1 uncultured Prevotella sp.
ATTGTATTGATAATAAAGGTGCCATACCCCGTCTTTATAGAACATACCGTTAGGGTCATTCATCCAGCCATATTGAGGTGTATGATGATAGGCAGGACGAAAGTGCTCGCGGTTGGTAGTATCAAATTTATCAGCAAACGTAATCTCCTTCCAGCAAGTGAACTCGCTTACTGCTCCCTTTTGACGACGGTCACCATGAAACTCGATATCAAACAGTTTGGCTCCTTTCAACTCGTAGGGTACAAAATAGTCCACACGATCAACAGCCAGTTTAACATTCATACGCTGCACCATGTTGTTACTGCCATCAAGCACAGCTATTGCCGCAATTTCCTCCGTCTCTTGTACAGGCAGTAAAATGTACTTACTTTTTTCATCTACTCGCAACATTGCGTGTTTGTCACCAAGTACCATCGGTGTCACTTGTGCTATGGCTGAGATTGTCACCAGCATTGCACCCATCATAGTTGTCATTAACTTTTTCATTTTGCTATTCATTTGTTGATTTTGAATTATGACGCAAAGATATAACAAATCAACTCTCTTATCTAGAAATATTGCTTCAAAAACTTAGAAAAATCGTTCATTGTAACAATAGTACCTACAATGAACGATTTTTCTAAGTATCTTAAAGGCATTATTTCGCCTCGCCACTACCATAGATATAGCCAAAGGCTCCACTCTGGTAGTCAAAAATTTCTTCGTCTTTGAAGAAACGCTTCAATTCAATCTCGGCATTCGACGTTGAGTCACTGGCATGAACAATGTTCTGCTGATTGCTCATCGAGTAGTCGCCACGAATAGTTCCTGGCGCAGCCTCACGTCCGTTGGTAGAGCCTGTCATGGTGCGTACCACCTGAACGGCATCAACACCCTCAAGGGCGAGAGCAACTACCGGCGATGCCTGCATGGAAGCAGCCAAAGAAGGGAAGAAGGGTTTGTCAACGAGGTGTGCATAATGTTCACGCAAGATCTCATCACTGAGCTGCATCATCTTCATACCTGCCACGCGGAGTCCGCGACGCTCAAAACGGTTCACAATCTCGCCAATCAGCTGGCGCTGTACACAGCTGGGCTTCAGTAATACAAGAGTTTTTTCCATAATGATATTTTCAACTTTGGTTTATTACTTCATTTGTCTGCAAAAATACTAAAAATAATTGAATTACACAAATTATTCTATGACTTTTTGGTTGTTTAGGTGATTTTATCCGGTTGTTTGCGGTCACTAAGAAAAATCTATCTTTGATTCGCGAAAATTTATGTTTACGGGCGATAAACATAAGTTCAAGGACGATAGACATGTGTTCAAGGGCTGTGAACATAAGTTTACGGAGCAAGAACAAAATCTACAGAACGAATCAACATAAAGCGCGACTCATCACGAGCCGCGCTTTTCTCTTACTTATTACTAACCATTACCTAAATAAAAACCAAAACATAAATATGAATCGTATTTCTGGTGCAAAGGTACGACATATTATCTATGCCACCGATAAGATATGTTTCAATGAATAAAAAAAATCGTTCATTGCATCAAATCTACATGCAATGAACGATTTTTTAAATTCCTCAGAAGAGAGGTTAGATCGACAGCAGATATTCTACGCTGTTCTTGGCGAGCTTAAGAATATTCTCCTGGCAAGAGTTGTTCTTAGGAGCTGCACTCTTATCAGGTGTGCCGTCCTCGTTCTTCATTGAGAACTCGCAACCACCGTTACCGATGCAGAGCACTGTACCGCAACCCTTCTGGTATCCCTCTGGAGCCTTAGGAGCACCCTTGGCTTCCCATACGTTCAGCTGAGATACCCAACTTGCCTGTGAATCCCATGTACCAAGCGGATAGATACCATACTCTTCTGTCACAACATTGTAGCACTCCTCTGTTGTATTATCCAAACCAGTCAGCTTATTTGGAATGTCGAAGAACAGACAGTTGTGATCCTCAGTCCATCCAGCACCCTTGAAGGCAATAGCCTTAAAGCAAGTGTCGTTCAGTTTCTCTGTAGGAATGTTAGCATAAATCGGATGAGAGCTAAAGTCCTTTGAGAATGAACCAGTGTTAAGACATACACCCATCTTCCATACGTCGGGATTAGGACCGCCGACACCACAACCAAAGGCATTGTTGACACCACGTAGGATTGAAGTTGCTAAGCGGTTGATCGTTCCGATGTAAGGTACGGCATGTTGCCAGAGCAACAAGTTACCACCATTCTTTACATACTGCTCAATACATGGTGCTGCATTCTTAGCTACGTCAGAGAAGTTCCAGATATCATCGTTATTGCCTGTCTCAAGGTCGCGCAGCCAGAAGAGCATACGGTAGTCTTCGACATCCTCCACAGTATTGATGTCGCCGAAATAGACATACTCGCCCTTTGGATAGTTCTCTTTGAACCACAGCCATGCACTGGCTTCATCGTCATCACCATTGGCAATCAGGTCTTCAGGTGTTGCATATTCCGACAGGAAAGCAGGAATCTTACCACCAATCTTAGTTGAGCCGTAGATAGGCAGAGCCTTACCTTCATTGTTCTGCGCAATCAGGGTTGCATCCCAACTCTCCTTCAGTACAACATTCTCCAGCAAATAAGAGGTACCACTGACAGTCTCCTCAACCACTCTGCTGCCATCGCCATTCTCCAGCTTCAGGATGTACGATGTAGCATCATCACTGGCCTTCCACGTCACCTCCAGGTTATGATTATCCTCATCGATGTCAATCTGTGTGAAAGTTAATTCACTTGGAGCAGAGGCACCAGGACGTGTGAAAGATGTCATCACACCTTTAGAGAGTGCATCAGCATTAGCATACTTGAAGAGGAACTCATAGAACTCATTTGTCTCAAGATTCTTCAGTGTAAACGAATTGCCTTCACATGGAGTCAGACCCTGCATCTGTGTACCATTCTTAAAGACTGCAACCTGCATGGTGGCATTCTGATTACTTGGTGTCCACGTAAGGGTATAATCGTAATTATTATCGCCAGTAAGCGTTCCTGTGATGCTTGATGCATCAGGCGTGATCAACTGCATTTCGGCAGACCCAGGAAGATCCCTATTTTGGCAAGAGGCAAGCAGAAGGATGCCTAACAAGCCTGTACCTATTTTATTAAATATCTTAGTCATAACTTTAATCTTTAAACTTTTAACTATCAACTATCGATTAGTAGCCCTTATTCTGATGATAGAGTCCCTGTACGTAGTTCATCTGGTTAGATGCTATCGGGAAGTACTCGTTCTTGCCAGCGGTAAAGAAGGCATCCTTGTAGTAAAGGGCAAATGTCTGGCCATCGTACTCATCAGTCTTCTCAGACTCAAAATACTTGTTCAGTGTAGAAGAAAGCAGACCCCAACGACGGAGATCGAAGAAACGGTGACCCTCCATAGCAAGCTCTACACGACGTTCCCAGCGCAGTGCCTTGCGGGCATCATCCTGAGAAGCGAAATTACCATAGAGCGCGATGTCACACTGATCTTTGGCATAATTGATGAGTGATGTTGCACTGATGTCGCGTTTTGCACGGCTGCGGATATCGTTGATAATCTGCAGGGCCTCACCGTTGAAGTCGCCTTTCTCAATGAGAGCCTCAGCGCGCATCAGCATCACATCGGTATAGCGAAGCACATAGTCGTTCACACCGAATGCCTGCCAAGGGTTGTCGCCATCTTCACCCTTTGAGCGCTGCGGAACCTCCTTCATCGAACAATAGTAACCATAGGTGTTGGGTGTACGGCTGTTGGCCTTTGTCAACGTGTACTGAGCCTCATACTTATAAGGATATGTAGGCATACCTACGGTGTGGAACAGACGGGGATCGTATTTGTACTTTAAGTCAGCACCATTAACGACAATCGCATTGTGGTCAGCATCGAAATCGTCCATAGGCAAACCATTGCGGGTCTTGAAAGCATTCACCAGGTTCTGTGAAGGCTTGTGGAAGTCCCATCCATATGACCAGATACCCCATACACCATTCAGCATATTCGACCAGTTAGCACGACCAAATTTCGTTCCGTCGTCAGCTCTGTTAGAGTGCTGTACGGCAAAGATGCTCTCCTTAGAGTTAGCAAAATCCTGCAAGAAGATATGTCCGTAAGTGTCGAGATAATCATAGGGTGAGTTCTTCACAACCTCGGTATATTCAATCACCTTCTGGATCTTCGCCTGGTCAACGTGGCTATAACCAGTTGTAGCCTCATAACCATCACCATAAGCCCAGTTCAGGTAACACTTGGCAAGATAGGCAGCTGCAGCCACCTTGTGAGCACGACCAGTTGTACCAGGAGCAGCCTCTGGTAGGTTATCATAGGCATACTGGAAATCATCGATAATCTGCTGCATAATCTGATCATGGCTGCTCTGTGGGCATGCCTCAATATCTGCGTTGCTCATACCTTCAGTAATGAAAGGTACTTCGTACCACATCTGCTGAAGCTTATAATAGAAGTGTGCACGCAAGAACTTCACTTCTCCCAGCAATTTTGCATTGGGTGTTTCCATCTTATTGATAGCCTCTATAGCGCGATTGCAACGAGAGATGGAACTGTAGAGCTGATACCACAACTCGTCAAATTCACCACGGTCGGGCTGCAAGGTAGTGAAAATCTCCATGGGGTGATAACCTGTGTCATTCTCACCAGAACCGCCTTTCAAGCAGTCGTCGGCACTCATATCACCATATGGCCAGAGGTTAAACGGATAGGAATACCAATCATCACCCAATTTGGCATAAGCCGCGGTGACGAGTTTGTCGGGGCTGGAAAATGCTGTCTCTTCGTCCAGCGTGCCCTGTGGCTTTACATCATCAACAGTACATGAAACTGCAAAAGCAGAAAGTAGCAAAGCCGAGATATATAATTTAATCTTTTTCATTGTCGTAAGCGTTTATCTTTTAACTTTTATCTTTTAACTCCTTAGAATCCAACCTGTATTCCGAAAGTGAAGGAAGCAGTGTGAGGATAAGCCCATGCAGTATTCTCTGGATCTGAGCAGGTCAGAGAACTTGACTTAATGAGCAGGAGATTGTCACCAGAGACGTAAACACGAGCCTTTGACAGCAATAGTTTCTTATAGATTGATGCAGGCAGTGTATAACCAAGCTGCAGTGTGCGCATCTTAGCATAAGAACCGTTCTCTACAAAGTAAGAAGACATACGGCCTTCATCAGCACCATTCGAAGTGGTCAGGGCAGGAATACTAGAGCCATTGTTAACTGGAGTCCAGGCGTCAATCACACGCGCACCCTTGTTGGAACCGGCATCAGTGATGCTCCAGAAGTCGGTTTGGAATTTCTGGTCGTTGATGACGTCAACACCAGCCACACCCTGCCAGAACATAGTGAAATCGAAGTCCTTATAAGCAAGATTGACATTGATACCATAAGAGAAGTTGGGAACTGGATTATAGATCCAAGTACGGTCTGCTTCGTTGATCTTACCGTCACCATTGAGATCGGCATACTTCAGACCACCGACACGGGCACCAGCCTGTCCATGAGCCAGCACGTCCTCACGTGACTGATAGAGGCCCTCAACCACATAACCGATGCGTGAACCGTATGCCTTCTCGTCCTGAGTCAGGTTGTGGAAGTCATTGTGCTCATAAGAGTTCTTAGAGTTTTCCGGCAGGTAAGTTACCTTTGAACGGTAGAAGTCGATATTACCTGAGATGTCATAAGACAGTCCGTATTCAGTGGTATGACGATAACCTACGTTAGCCTCCATACCCCAGTTCTTCAATGTAGGACCGTTGATCCATGTCTGACCGCCAAAGCCGATGGCTCCGAGGAAGGCAGGCTGTACAAGCATATCCTTGGTCTCCTTGAAGAACACATCATAAGATCCATACAATGCACCACCAAAGAGAGAGAAGTCTGTACCGATGTTCCACTGTGATGACTGCTCCCACTTCAGGTCTTCGTTAGCAGACTGATGTTTATAGTAACCAGAGGGGAGTGTGCCTGAGCCCTGCAGGTTAATGTCATAAGCCGTTGAGTTCTCACGGCTTGAGCCGTAGTCGGCCATATAGAGTCCGTAATGAGCATTGTTCGAATTCATGCCCTGATTACCAGTCACACCATAGCTGACACGAATCTTCCAGTCGCGAAGCCAGTCGGCATTGATGTGCTTAGAGAGACGATAACCGAGAGATGCAGAGGGGAAGAAACCGTACTGGTTGTTCTTACCGAAGCGGCTTGAACCGTCATAACGCATGGTAACAGAAGCCAGCAACTGGTCATTCCAGTTATAGTCAATCTTACCGAAGTATGACATCAGCTTGTAAGAATCACCACCACCAGTGATAGTCTGGATACCTGTACCGGCACCTGGCCACATATAGTCTAAGGTCTCGAGGGGGAAATCTTCACGGCGTGCAGAGAAATCGATACCGTAGTCACGGTGATGCTCAATACCGGCGAGGATATTCAAGTTATGGTTCTCTGCAACATCAAAGTTATACTGCAAAGTGTTTGACCATGTCCACTTGGTACTGTGGTTCTGTGACATGGTGCTTGCACTTGTACTGGTCTTTACAACATCCGAATCAAAAGTATGCTGCAGGCTGCGGATATAGCCGTTAGTGTAGTCGATACCGAAGTTAGAACGGAAGAGCATACCCTTAATTGGTGTGATGTCAACATATGCATTGGCAAAGATACGCCACTTCTTCAGACGATTGTCCTTATTATGGTAAAGCTCACGCATTGGGTTCTGGCGGTCGCTCATACCACCTACGGGACCAGAGAAAGTCACGCCGTCAATCTCATAGACAGGCAGTGTGGGCGCCATTTTCAACGCATTCTCCAATGGTGCACAATCCACGCTGTTAGAATAAGAGAAGGTTGCATTTTCACCTACGGTGACAATACTGTTGATCTTATATGAGCTGTTGAAACGTGCTGAGAAATTCTCGAAATCAGTGTGCTTCAGTACACCAAGGGCTTTCTTGTAGTTGAAAGAGAAGAGTGAAGAACCCGTGTCTGTAGCCTTAGAGAAAGAGAGGTCATAGTTCTGTGTGAAACCAGTACGTCCAATCTCATCCACCCAATCGGTGTCACTATACAGCATTGTCTTCTTCGCATTCATATAGCCATCATAGAAGCCACCTACATTATATGAATCATAAGCACCTGTTTCAGGGTTGAATACAGAAATAGGTGTACCGTCGGCAACATTCAGTGACAGACCATAGTTCTGGGCATAGTCATATGGGTTCTTGCCGTCATTGAGGGCAGCCTGAACCAAAGCAGTAGCGTACTGCTGTCCATTAAGAAGCTTCATCTTTTGGGTCATCCAAGATGCAGAAATAGAAGCATTGAAATCGATATTGATCTTATCGCCCTTCTTACCTTTCTTGGTGGTGATAACAATCACACCATTAGCAGCACGTGATCCGTAGATAGAAGCAGAAGCAGCATCCTTCAATACCTGCATCGTCTCAATATCTGAGGCATTCAGGCTGTTAAGAGAACCACTGTAAGGCATACCATCTATAATATAAAGAGGAGTTGTGCTTGATCCACCCATAGAGCCGATACCACGGATATGAACATCAGCCTCACCAGAAGGTGAACCAGTTGTCCTGATGGTCATGCCAGGCACCTTTCCTTGCAGAGATGACATCGGGTCGGGGTTGCTTGCCTTGAAGTCCTTGGTCTCAACTACGCCCACAGAACCTGTCAAGTCGGATTTACGCTGCACCTGGTAACCTGTTACCACAACTTCAGTCAGCACCTCAGAATCATCTTTGAGGGTGACCTTCATGCCTTGCTGTGCAGGCAATTCCTGTGTTTGATAGCCAATGTAAGAGATAACCAGAACGGCCCCTTCATTAACCTTAAGCTTAAAAACACCATCGAAATCGGTAATTGTACCGTTCGAGGTTCCTTTTTCTTTCACCGTGGCACCAATGACTGCCTCGCCTGAGGTGTCAACCACTGTACCACTGATTTCACTCTGCGCGTACATTATAGTACTTGTAAGCAGAAGTGCTAAACTCAGAAACATTTTCCTTAGTTGTTCCATTGTTGACAGTTTTAATTTGTTAGTACTCGTTTAAAAAATAGAAATCTATTGCAAAAGTACTAACTATTTATAGTTGCCTAATAAAAAAATCGTTCATTCCATACGAATTTTATTTCAATGAAACAATTTTCTACGAAATGAACGATTATTATCACGCTACCTTATAAGACTTTCACTTAGCCTGTATGTCGGAGGGGCTTATACCGAACTCGTTTTTGAAACATCTGGTAAAATAAGACGGGGCGGTAAAACCTATCTCATAGGCTATTTCAGAGACTGTCTTATTTGTCTGGATCAGCAATTGGTAACCACGATTGAGGCGAGCCGTACGAAGCAATTCTATTGGTGAAGATCCTGAGATGGCCTTTACCTTACGATAGAGTTGAACACGACTCAGATTCATGGCAGCTGCCAGATCATCGACACTCAGAGTACTGTCGGACAATCGTTTCTCAACCACATCCTTGAAACGGACGATAAAGAGAGGCTCTGGCGTTTCTTCTTGTTCAGAATCTGTTGCTTCAGATGGTTCCTGCTCAGGAGATTCTGATAATTCTGATGTATCTGATACCACAGGCACCTCCATATTCCACAGATTATTAACCATGCGTTCACGCTGGGCAGAGACCTTACTACGATGATAGAGGTAGAAAAGTACCATCGTCAGAAGCAGTAAAGCAACCAAAATCAGAGCCATCAGGGTAATGGTGCGCTGTGTATCTAGTTGTTTCAGATAACTGCTGGCCTGCATCTGCAACTTATCCAGATTCTGTGCCTGACGCGCCACTTCATCACTTTCCAATAGTAATACTTTGGCATTATCACGGGTAACAAGGGCTGAAGTCAGCAAGGTTTCCTTTGAATAAGGTTTACCCTCGAGAATATCAAGAGCCAACTGCAAAAGTAGGTCGCCACGTGTAGGATAAATATAAGAAGCATCAAGCAACGAGTCACGAACCTGACGGATACCACCATTCTCACCAGGCAGACCGTCAATGCCACAGAAAAGGGGCATTTTAGCCTGGCGCTCTTGGAAAACCTTACGGGCTCCCATAGCAGACCTGTCATTATGGCCAAACACGACATCAATATTGTTCAGGTCTCCCTTATAGTCTTTCACCGCCTGATAAGCTGTCGGCTCCGTCCAGTCTCCTTGAAGCATCTTCACCACCTTAACCTCAGGATACTGAGC
>ONAE01000022.1 GCA_900315695.1 uncultured Prevotella sp.
GCGATGATTGAACGGATGTAAGCGTGGATCTCCTCAGCCTGCTCAGCGGTAGCGGTCTTACCAGTACCGATAGCCCAGATGGGCTCGTAGGCGATCACGATCTTACGGAAGTCCTCCTCAGAGAGGTTGAATACAGAACCCTCGAGCTCGGCCTTTACAACCTCGTTCTGCTTGCCGGCCTCGCGCTCTGCCAGACTCTCACCGATGCAGAAGATCACCTTCAGATCGTTCTTCTGAGCCAGCAGCACCTTCTCCTTCAGGATCTCAGGAGTCTCCTTGTAGTACTCACGACGCTCTGAGTGACCCAGGATCACGTACTGAGCACCTGTGCTCTTCACCATCTCGGCACTTACCTCACCAGTGAAGGCACCCTTCTCCTTGTCAGCGCAGTTCTCAGCACCCAGACCGATGATGTCCTGGTCGAGGAACTGTGCGATAGAAGCGAGGTGGATAAACGGTGTGCAGATTACTACACCACAGTTGGGCTTGTCAGCCTTCAAAGTTTCATTCAGCTCCTTTGCAAGAGCGATACCATCCTGGAGATTCATGTTCATCTTCCAGTTTCCTGCTACGATTTTCTTTCTCATAATTCTTTGTTCGTTATTTAAAGGGTTATTATTGTTGTCACTTTTCTTCAGCCAGCGGCTCCATGCCCAGAGGCGGTCTGCAACGGTGAGCAGCACGAGGGGCAGCACAAACCAAGTGAGGATCCAGAGAATCTTGCTCGCCACATTGTCGGAGGGCAACTGGCCCAGCTCTGATTCTTCCAGGGGCTTGCTCATCTCCTCGGCAGTGGGCAGGGTGTTATGGCTCCACTTACGGATGATCATACCGTCTTTCAACAGCAGCATACCTGGGTTAGAGCGTATGACGGTCTTCAGCGTGGTCTCATCAGTGAGGCAGAAAGGGTATTCCGCTCCTGTGATGTCCTGCCAACGGATGATGCCGTACCGACTGCTGGCTGTGAGACAGTAGAAAGGATAGCCGTGGTCCTGACTGTACTCGAAGATCCTGTTCAGATCGTCGAAGTGCGAGTCATCGGCCTGTTCCAGATGAGGCGATACCAACAGGAAGGTGTAGCCTGCCTGCTGCAGCACCTGCTCAGTGATGTCCTCACCATCTTCCGTACTCTCGATGAAGAAGTCTGCATAAGGCACATCCTCACCATCCATCATCCGCTGCCAGCCCTCACGCAGGTTTGTGCCGATGTGATAGGGGCGGAAGTCGAACTGGGGCAGGGTATAGAGACTGCGACCAGCGATGATCACGAGGATGAAGAACGCTGAGTAGTTCATCACGATCCACTGGTTACTCCTACTGATAAAACGCCTCATATCCAACGGATAGCGCCACACGAGGACGGAGGCTGCCAACAGCACCACATTCTTCAGGAATGTCTGCCAGTTGGTGAGTATCAGGGCATCGCCAAAGCAACCGCAGTCGCTGATGGGATTGGCAATCGCCAGCCAGAGGGTGAGCAGCGTCATCACCACCATGAGGATCATCACGATGAGTGACACCAGTCGCCTGCGGATGGCGAAGAGCAGACAGATGCCCAGGAAAAACTCTGCCGACGACTGAATCACGGATACGGAAAGCGTCAGGAAGTCTGGCACGACGTTCACCAGTCCGATAGCGCCAAGATAGTCGTGGATCTTATACTGTGTGCCTAACGGATCGACAGCTTTCACGAATCCAGACAGGATGAATGCCACTGCGAGCACCAGGCGACAGACGTTGACGGCAGCTTTTCTCACTCGGATAGTTTAATTACTCCAAAGACCGCATAGTTGATAATGTCCATATAGTTGGCATCGATGCCCTCTGAGACGAGTGTCTCGCCGCCGAGGTTCTCGATCTCCTTGATACGCTCAATCTTCGTCAGGATCAGATCTGTGTAGCTGCTCACCCTCATGCCTCGCCATGCCTCGTCGTAGTCGTGGTTCTTACGTTTCATCAGCTCCAGCGCCTCATGGGCGTACTGGTCGTAGAGGCGCATTGCCTCGCTGTTGTCGATATCCACAGTGTCGGCAAAGCCCTTGTTGAGTTGGATGAGGCCCACGATGCCATAGTTGATCAGGGCGATGAACTCAGGACGGATGCCTTCGCCCACCAGCGACTCCTGCTTGATCTCCAGCGAACGGATGCGCTTTGCCTTGATAAACAACTGATCGGTAAGAGCCGTAGGGCGCAGGATGCGCCACGAGGCTTTGTAGTCGTGAAGCTTCTTCTCAAACAGCGCACGGCATTCCGCCAGTGCCTGTTCAAACTGAGCGTTTGTCTTTTCCATATTGGCCATAATCGGCTGCAAAGTTACTGTAAATCGCGCGAAATACCAAATTTTTAATTGTTTTTATGATGAAAAATGTTCGAATCTCCAAACTTTTTTGGCAATTGTTTTGTCAGTTTGAAAGAAAAGTCGTACTTTTGCCGACGCAAGAACAACAAAATTCTTAATTTTATGACAAAATGAAACGTATAGCTTGCAAACTTCGGACACTGGCTGTGATGCTGGCAGTGTTCAGTAGCGTTGCCGCCATGGGGCAACAAAAAGAGAAAAAACAACCAGATTGGCTTAAAGAACTGACCAGCCGTATTACGCTCAACGGTTATGCGCAAGCTGGATGGTCGTACCAAAACCCTAACGACAAGGCTACCAATGCCTACAACCTTAAACGTACCCTGCTATGGGCAAAGGCACGAATCACCGACAGATGGTCGTTCTTGTTTATGCATGATTTCTCGAGTGTGGTACAGGAGTTCTACACCGATTACCGCTTTACGAAGAACAATGAGCTGACTGTCCGTCTGGGACAGTTCAAGCACGCTTTCTCAATGGAGAATCCACTCTCGCCCACGCAGTTGGAACTCATCGATGTCTATTCGCAGGCAGTGCTCTATCTGGCAGGTGAGGGGCCTGACCCCCTGAACGGCGTGAACTATGGTCGTGACATGGGACTGCAGGTCTTTGGTGACCTGGCGAATGGTGTACTGCATTACGAACTGGCACTGATGAGCGGTCAGGGTATCAACCGTAAAGACCTGAACAACCAGAAAGACTTCATCGCCAAACTTCAGGTGAGCCCCATCGACGGTCTGCGCATCGTGGCCTCAGGTTATCTGGGAACAGGTTGTGCTGTGAACACGGCAGCCTGGAATCCTGACATCCAGGTGGGCGACAATTACAAGCGCAATCGCTATAGTATAGGTGCAGAGTATAAGACCGCGCCCTATACGGGTAGTAAATATAAGGAGGCACGCCCTGCCAGCATCCGTGCAGAGTGGTTGGGTGGTAAGGACGGCAGCGTGAACAGCCGTGGTGGATATGCCACTGTCTGCATCCCTGTGGTGAATGCCCTCGACGTTGTGGCGAGTGGTGAGACCTTCGACCGTAATACCGGTGTGGATGGCTGGGATCAGACCAATCTCACCATCGGTCTGCAGTATTGGTACTACAAGAAGTGCCGTGTGCAGTTCCAATATACCCGTTGTCTCTGTGGCGACAAGATCAGTACAAATAATTATAACTGGCTCCAAGCCCAAGTTCAAGTAGCATTCTAATTATGATTATAAAGGTAACATTAACCATCATCTTTCTGGCTGTGATGATTGGCGTGGGAGTTTACTCCCGTAAACAGGCCAGCACGGTAGACGGATTCGTCTTGGGAGGTCGTGCCGTAGGTCCCTGGCTCACGGCATTTGCGTTTGGAACGTCTTATTTCTCAGCTGTGGTCTTCGTGGGCTACGCTGGACAGTTCGGTTGGAGATATGGTTTGTCGAGTGCCTGGATTGGTATCGGCAATGCCATCATCGGTTCACTCCTGGCGTGGCTCATTTTAGGTCGCCGCACGAAGCTGATGACCCAGCATATCGAGTCGCGTACAATGCCAGATTTCTTCGGTACCCGCTTCAAAGATCAGGGGCTGCGCGTGGTGGCCTCCGTCATCGCCTTCGTGTTCCTGATTCCCTATACCGCTGGTGTCTATAGTGGTATCTCGCGCCTCTTCGAGATGGGCTTCGATATCCCTTACGAATACTGTGTGGTGATTATGTCTATCCTGACGGCAGTCTATGTGATTATCGGTGGCTATAAGGCTACGGCCATGAACGACTTCATTCAGGGTATCATCATGCTCTTTGGTATTGTGGCTGTGATTCTGGCGGTGCTCAATGCGCAGGGCGGACTCGTAGCGGCTGTCGATAAGCTGGCTCAGATTCCCTCTGATGCCGATCCCAGCGTGAATGGCGGCTTTGCCTCGTGGTTTGGTCCTGATCCCTGGGGCCTCCTGGGCGTGGTCATCCTCACCTCGTTAGGTACGATGGGCTTGCCTCAGATGGTAGGTAAGTTCTATTCCATCACAGATGAGAGTGCCATTAAACGAGGCACCGTCATCTCTACCGTCTTCGCCTTTGTCGTGGCTGGCGGCTGCTATTTCCTCGGAGGTTTCGGCCGTCTTTACGATCCTGTGATCAATCCATTGACTGGTAAGATCGCCTTCGACTCGATCGTGCCGGCTATGCTGGTAACGCTACCCGATGTGCTCATCGCCCTTGTGGTGCTGCTGGTGCTCTCTGCCTCCATGTCAACACTGGCTTCGCTGGTACTCACCTCCAGTTCTACGATGACCCTCGATCTTATCTATCCCGACAAGAAGTCACTGCCAGGTGAGGTGGAAGAAGGTACCATCGATGATATCGTCTCTGAGAAGATCGAGCGTCGTAAGGTGGTGGTGATGCGTGTACTCATCATGTTCTTCATCGCCATCTCCCTGCTCATCGCCCTGAATCCGCCTACGTTCATCGCTCAGCTCATGGGTATCTCTTGGGGTGCCTTGGCAGGTGCCTTCCTCGCACCGTTCATGTTGGGTCTCTACTGGCGAGGGGTCACAACGGCTTCCGTCTGGGCCTGCTTCATCTGGGGTGTAGGTCTCACCGTGATCAACATGCTCATTGGCAATCCCATTAATCCGATCAACTGTGGTGCCATCGCCATGGTGGGTGGCTTCCCTGTGGTTTGGCTTGTCAGTCTCGTTACCAAGAAGCTTCCGCAACAGACTGTCGACACCATTTTCGACTGCTATAAATAACAAGGTCAACACACAACTATTAAAAAAATCTGCGAAATCTTTTTAGGTTTTGCAGATTTTTTTGTATCTTTGCCCCATCAATCTATTAAAACGATGAGAATATATAAGATTTGTGGGGTTATTGTTTTTGTAATGATATCTGTGTCTCTACAGGCACAGACGGAGATTGCCAAGGAACTGAAAGCCGACATCAACCGTTATGCCGGTATGTTCTATACCCGTTCTCTGGATAAGATGCCGAAGGATACCCCACCGCCAGCAGGCAAGAAACCGTTCTATATCAATCATTACGGCTGTCCTGGTGCCTACTACCTCGACAAGCCGGAGTATTATACCGACACTTACGCCATCTTCGCCAAGGCCGACAGCCTCGGTAAACTGACGAAACTGGGACAGGATGTGTTCCGCAGGATCCGTCTGTTGTGCGAGGATGCCAAAGGTCGCTACGGCGAACTCACGGCGAAAGGTGCCCAGCAGAGTAGGGCGCATGTGAAGCAGCTGGTGGAGCGTTTCCCTGACATGTTCACTGCGAAAGGCTATTACAGTGTGCGCAGCATTGTCGAGAATCGTTGTATCCTTACGATGCAGGAAGGGCTGCTCCAGTTGTCAGCCATGCAACAGCCCCTCACTGCCAGAAGCAGAGTGTCGTATCAGGAGAAACCCTTCATGGATCCAGAAGACCCACTCCTGATCAGTCAGCGGCTCGACTCGTTGACGAAAGTCCGTTATGCCCGGTTCTGTCATCTCAACTCCGACGACGGCAGGCTGATGGGCGCTCTCTTTAACGACCAGAATTATGTCATCACTTACATCGACCCTGATGAGCTGACCAAACAACTCTATATCCTTGCCAGTGACGTGCAGCATACCGACATCGCTGGTATCGTGACGCTCTACGATATCTTTACCCCTCAGGAACTCCATCGGCTGTGGCGCAGACAGAATGCGTGGCACTATATCAACTACGGTGGTTGCACCCTGAATGGGGGCTATCAGGCCTACCTGCAACGTGCCCTGCTGAGAAACATGATGCACATGGGCGACAGTGTGATGAAACGTTACAACCCCTTGATGCACCTGCGCTATACCAATGCCCATGCGGTGATGTCGCTGGCCTGTCTGATGGATCTCGACGGCTATGGACTGCATACCGCCAATCTCGACTCACTCGAAGCCTATGGCTGGGCTAACTACCGCATTGCCCCCCTCGGTGGCAGTATCGAGATGATCCACTACCGCAGCGAACGGGGCGATCCTGACGTGCTGGTGAAGGTGCTCCTCAACGGTCATGAGGCTCAACTGCCGATTGAGAGCGACTGTGCGCCCTATTACCATTGGAATGATGTGAAGCGATACTATCTGCGAAAACTGTACCGCTATGAGAATCATAGGTTTAACACGAATACCAAGAAGCAATGAAGATGATCACAAGAATATGCCTCGCAGCACTGTGCGCCTTCCTCGTACCGTTCTCTTCATGGGCTCAGCCCAAGGTGAAGGATCTGATCAGGCAGGCACCGTCGTATGCCTCCTGCAACTACTACATTTATCCTGACAGCATCACCAAGCCCCTCACACCGTCGCCGGAGGGTAAGAAACCTTTCTATATCTCCCATTACGGACGTCATGGCTCGCGTTATATCAGTAGCCGCAGCGGTTACGATATACCTTATATTATGATTCAGGAGGCCGACAGTCTCGAAGAACTGACACCAGAGGGGGAGAAGGTGCTCCAAGAGATGAATACCATCATGCGGAACACGGAGAACCGTTGGGGCGAACTCACGGGCTTTGGCAAGCGGCAGCTGCAGAATATCGGTCAGCGTATGGCTGAGCGGTTCCCAGAGGTGTTGTGCCCAGGAGCCACGGTTACTGGCATCAGCACTACAGTGCCCCGTTGCATCGAGTCGATGGGTGCGTGCCTGATGCAGATGCTGCAGGTATGTCCCCAGCTGAAGGTCACCATGACGTCATCGCATCGTAACCAGTGGTACATGAACCATCAGGACCGTCAGTTGCGTCGTTACATGACACCAGAGGCAAAGAAAGCCTACGAGACCTATATCGCCAACCGTCTGGGTAACACCCGTCTGATGGAGATCATTTTCAAGAATCCAGATATTGTGAAAGAAGTGGTCGATGAAGATCAGTTCAACTACTATCTCATGAAGATGGGCCTCTTCCAGCTTCACATCAACTATAATCAGAGCACCTATCTGATGACCCTCTTCGATACCGACGACCTCTACCTGATGTGGCAGATCGACAATGCCAGTTGGTATATCCAGCATGGGGCCTGCAAACTCAATGGTGGTCACCAGCCCTATAGTCAGCGTTATCTGCTGCGCCAGATAATTGCCGATGCCGACAGTTGTATCCGCCTCGAACGTCCTGGAGCCCAACTGCGCTTCGGACATGAGACGGTGCTTCTGCCCCTCGTCTGTCTGATTGGCGTCAACGGCTTCGATCTCGAGACGGATAATCTCGGTGAGTTAGAAGAGAAAGGCTGGTGGTGCTCCAGCGTGTTCCCTATGGGTTGCAACCTGCAGTTTATCTTCTATCGCAGCGATCCCAAGGATCAGGATGTGCTCTTCAAGGTGCTGCTCAATGAAGAGGAGGCCACCTTGCCCCTTCAGCCCGTCAGCGGTCCTTATTACCGCTGGTCCGACTTCCGCCAATACTGCCTCGATAAACTGTCGAAGTAAAGGAGCGTTTTTATTCGCCTAATAATTCGTCGATATAGGTGTAGAACTCAGGATCCTCACCCGACACCACCTTCAGCAGCTTACCTTCTGGCGAGACCACTGCCTTCGTTGGGAAGCCATCGATGCCGTACATCTCCGACAGGTCATCCAAAAAGTCGTCAGGACAACGCACTTGCAGCCAGGGCAGTTCATATTGCTCTACGGCATGACGCCATTTCCGCTCCGAGTCATGGCAGTCAACACCTAAGATCTCCAGATCGTCCTTGTATTTGGCATACATATCCTTCATGGAAGGGATGCCTCGGATGCACCACACGCACCATGACCCCCAGAAGTCGATGATGACATATTTGCCACGCAGCGACGAGAGCTTCCTCGGATTACCCTGCAAGTCTGGCAATTCAAAGTTAGGAGCCATCTCACCGTCATCAGCCACAGCCAGTGCGATTTCAGTTGTCTGAGTTGTCTGAGTCGCCTGAGACTTGTTCGTACAAGCGGCCATCATCGTGATTGTTACCGCCAATAAAGCAATTGTTATAAAAATCTTTTTCATCTTTTTCATTGTCTAATTACATTTCGGCTCCAAAATTACGATATTACCTACGATATTCCAAATATTTTTTGTTTTTTTTGTAAGATTCAATATTTTGTTTTATTTGCTTAATAAGCATGGTCGCTTTCGAGTTCCTCTTTTGTTAGTTTCTTTGCATCGATGGCGCGCCAGGCGTAGATGATATATGCCAGTACGAACGGCACGAGCAGCGATACCCAGAACATCGTGGTAAGCGTGAACTCACTGCTGCAGGAGTTCTGGATAGTAAGCGACGACTGCAGATCGGCGGTAGAGGGATAGTAGGCGGTGTTGTTCCAGGCAGAGCAGAGCAACAGGGCCAGTACGGTGAGTACGGTACCGATGCCTGCAGGCCAGATGCCACCTACATAATCCTTCGAGAAGATGGTCTTGCCGATGCCGAAGAGTACGAGCACCACACCGATGAGAAGCACCACCAGCAGATACCACATGTCGAGGAAGTTGGTAAGATATTTGTTGGGCTCCATAAAGATGATGCCTGTCTCGGGGTTGTAGGCAAAGCCCTCCTTAAGCAGCAGATGGACGAAATAGGCCACGAAGAGTACGAGGAAGGGAACGGCAGCCCCAATCAGTCGGCCACCACAGCGTGCGCGGATAGCCTCGTCGGCCACATTGTTCTTCACATAGAGGATGCCCAGGATGCGTGCCAGGAACACCACGGCGAAGCCGAAGACCAGCACCCAGGGATTGAGCAAGGCGTCGAGACCATGTGAGGCATTGGCCCATGAAGAGATGATGGGGGTGATGGCACCTGCATCGATGAGATTGTCCTTTGCCACGATGAAGTTCGAACCCTCGAAGAAGGTGGCTACGGCTCCGCCTAATAGCAGCGGACCCAGGATGCCGTTGAGGGTGAGGAAGAACTGGAACGTGCGCGGCCCGAGGATGTTGCCGATCTTGTTCTGGAACTCATAGCTGACTGCCTGAAGCACAAACGTGAAGAGAATGATCATCCAGAGCCAGTAGGCACCGCCAAATGAGGTGGAGTAGAACAAGGGGAACGAGGCAAAGAACGCGCCACCAAAGGTGACGAGGGTGGTGAAGGTGAACTCCCATTTGCGCCCTGTGGAGTTATAGACCAGTCGGCGCCCCTCTTCCGTCTGTCCTAAAGAACTGGCTACAGAGTTGGCTCCCTGTACGAAGAGCAAGAAGACTAAGAGTGCTCCTAAAAGAGATACTATGAAGCACCAGTAGTGCTGTAAGAATTCGTATGTCATAATTGTGGTCCTTTCTTGATTTGTTTAAGCATGATGTTGATCTCTACGGCCAGCATGGTCGTGAAGAGGATGAGGAACAGGAAGAACGTGATCATCACACTCGACGACTGGAGGTCGCTGACAGCTGCCCACGTTGGGAGCATGTCTTGGATGGTCCAGGGCTGACGGCCGAACTCTGCAACGAGCCAGCCACTCTCAGAGGCGATGTAAGCCAACGGGATGAGGGCAATGGCAATCCAGTAGTGCCACTTCGGCAGCCCTGTGATGCTGCGGTCGCGCCACAGCTGTTTTGGCCATCCGTAAGCGCCTGCCAACACAACGGCGAAGAAGAGAATGAACAGGCAGCCTGCACCCACCATGATGCGGAAGGCCCAGAAGTTGACGGCGATGGGTGGCACCACCTCTGATTTGTCGCGGATGTAGCCGTAGCCGAAATAGGGCATATTCTCGTTAAGGATGCTGAGTTGCTTGTTAAGCAGGGTGTCTTCTGCACCTTCTTTCTTTCCCTTGCGATAGGCGGCAAGGGCAGCGATGGCTTTTTTGCCCCGCTCGATCTTCTCATCGACAGAGGGCTCTACCTTTCCGTCGGGCGTGGTGTAGCCGTTCAGGATGTTGTTCACACCTGGCACATAGCCTTCGAAGTCGTTGGTAGCCATGAAAGAGAGAGCATTGGGAACTTCGATACCTTCGACGACTTTCAGACCAACACCGTTGCCACCATCATAGAGAGCCTCCATCGCTGCCAGTTTCATGGGCTGTACAGCAGCCACATCCTGAGCTGACTTATGCCCTGTGGCAGCAGCTAGCAGGGAGGCTACCAGACCTACGGCAGCACCGATTTTCATGCTCTCGATCGACAGGCGCGGTTCGCGACGTTTGAGCATGTACCAGCTGCACACACCCACGCAGAAGACGGCACCGATGATCCAGGCAGAGGTCACCGTGTGACAGAACTTGCTGACGGCAAAGGGGGAGAGGGCCACTTCGAAGAAGCTGACCATCTCGTTACGCATGGTGTCAGGATTGAATGCACAGCCTACGGGATACTGCATCCAGGCGTTGGCTACAAGAATCCACCAGGCAGAGATCGTGGCGCCCAGACCTGTGAGCCAGGTAGAGGCGAGGTGGAAACCATGTGACACCTTTTTCCAACCGAAATACATCACAGCCACGAAGGTTGATTCCATGAAGAAGGCTACGATACCCTCGACAGCCAATGGGGCTCCGAAGATATCACCCACAAACCAGGAGTAGTTGGACCAGTTGGTACCAAACTCAAACTCGAGGATGATACCTGTGGCGACACCCATGGCGAAGTTAATTCCGAAGAGTTTCTGCCAGAAGACAGCAGCATCTTTCCAGAACTGCTCTTTCGTACGATAATAGATGGTCTCCACGATACCCATGATGACCGCCAGTCCGAGGGTCAGGGGCACGAAGAGCCAGTGATAGATTGCCGTGAGGGCGAATTGCGCTCTCGACCAGTCAATGGTGCCGGCATCAATGTCTAATAGTAGGTTGTTGAACATAATATTTGAAATTTAATGTTTAATCTATAATCTTTAATGTGCCCGCTCTACGAGTTCTGTGGCGACATAACCCGATTCATCACCCTGGGCGTGCTCTTTCAGAAAATTGGGGAAGAAGAACACTTTCAGGATGGCAAAGATGATAAACAGCTTAATGAGGATGATTGCCCACAACGTCTTACCTAAACGCATGGAGCGAAATCCGTCGTAATAGAGGTCGAAAGCCTTATGCAGAAAACTGTCTTTGTTCATAGGTTGTTGTATTTTTGTCGCAAATATAAGATATTTCTTGATAACTTCCAAATAAATAAGGTATAAAACTGCAAAAAAACTTTGTTATTTCATCGAAAAGCACTAACTTTGCACCGATTTTTCAGAAACAAACTTGAATGAATAAGAAAATATTGATCCCTCTCATCGCGCTGGTACTGGTGCTTTGCGGGGGTATTGTATGGTTGTTTTTCTCACTGCAGGAACAGAAGCAGGTGAACGAGGAGATGCAGGAACTCGTGGAGATGGACAAACAGGAGATGGAGGATGAGTATGCGCACTTCGCCTTGCAGTACGATGAGATGAAGACGCAGATTACGAACGACTCCATCGTGGCACAGTTGGCACAAGAACAGGAGAAGACTGAGCAGTTGCTGGAGGAACTGAAGCGTGTGAAGGCGACGGATGCCCGTGAGATAGCCCGTCTGAAGAAAGAACTGGAGACAGTGAGAGCCGTGCTGCGTGACTATGTGATGCAGATCGACTCGCTGAATCGTCTGAATGAGAACCTGATGGCGGAGAACTCTCGTGTGAACGCAGAACTGGAACAGCGCACGGCACAGGTGGCTGGTCTCAGTAGTGAGAAAGCCTCACTCTCAGAGAAAGTGGCGATTGCTTCACAGCTTGATGCTGCCGGTATTCAGCTCAAGCTCTTGAACAAGCGCGGCAAGGATACGAAGAAACTGAAGGACTGCAAACAGATGCAGGTGGACTTCTCGATTACGAGGAACGTGAATGCCGCGAACGGGCATCGCACCATCTATGTGCGTATCCAGAATCCTGGCGGAAATGTGCTGGGTGGCGGTGGTACCTTCGCCTACGAGAACCGTCAGCTGGAGTGCTCTGCCCACAAGGCGATCGAATATACAGGGGAAGAGACCCATGTGACGGTCTTCTGGAATGTCTCTCAGATGTTGGAGGCAGGCGACTATCGCGTGAGTATCTTTGCCGATGGAAATATGATAGGAACAAGAACATTTAGTTACAATTAATAGAATATGAATAGAAAGATTGCTTTTGGCTTTTGGCTGATGGCCTTCGGCTTCTTGCCGGCTGCTGCACAGAGGGTGCTCTCGCTCGACAGTTGCCGGCAGATGGCCTTGCGCAACAACAAGCAGCTAAGTATCTCCAAGATGAAGCAGGATGTGGCGGCTAATGAACGTAAGTCGGCCCGCACCAAGTTTCTTCCTCATGTGAATGCTCTCGGCACCTATGTACACACGACGAAGGAAGTGTCCATACTGAACGATAATCAGAAGTTCGCGCTTTCAAATGTGGGTACAGGTTTAGTATCACAGATACCGGCTCCGATGCAAGAGAAGTTGGCTGGACTTCAGACGGCGCTAAACGCTCTTGGACAGGATGTTGTTGATGCGTTTCGTACTGATACACGTGATATGTTTGCGGGTACCATCGCTCTTACGCAGCCCATTTTTATGGGTGGTAGTATTATCGCTTTTAATAAGATTGCTGATATCAAGGAGAGAATTGCTGCGAATTCGCTGGATGCCAGCAGACAGTCAACGCTTTATACGATCGATCAGGCCTATTGGCAGGTAGTGTCGCTGCACCACAAGAAACAGCTGGCACAGAGCTATCTCGATCTGGTGAAGAAGCTTGATGTTGATGTCCGCAAGATGATCGATGAAGGTGTTGCCACGAAAAGCGACGGTCTGAGTGTCGATGTGAAGGTGAATGAGGCAGAGATGACGCTGACGAAGGTGAACGACGGACTTGTACTCTCGCGTATGCTGCTGAACCAGCTCTGCGGACTGCCGCTTGACGAACAGGTGACACTCGCTGATGAGCTGGCAGAGAACATTGCCGTTGTAGAGATCTCGGCAAAGCCTGATGTGGAGATGGCCGTTGCAAACCGTCCGGAGTTGAAGTTACTTGAGAATACGGTTGCCCTTTCCAAGCAAGCCACCAATGTACTGAAGGCCGGCAATCTGCCGCAGGTGGCACTGACGGGTGGCTATCTCATCAGTAATCCCAATGTGTTTAACGGTTTCGAGAAGAAGTTCTCTGGTATGTGGAATGTCGGAGTCTCCGTGCGAGTACCCATCTGGAACTGGGGCGACGTGATGTATAAGGTACGTGCCTCAAAAGGAACCACTGCGATTGTCAACCTTGAACTGGCTGATGCCCGTGAGAAGATAGAGCTCCAGGTGAACCAGACAGCTTTTAAGGTGGAGGAAGCAAATAAGAAACTGGCGATGGCTCAGTCGAATATCCAGCGTGCAGACGAGAACCTGCGCATGGCTAATCTCGGATTCCGTGAGGGTGTGATCACACCTACCACGGTGATGGAAGCCCAGACCGCCTGGCTCCAGGCTCAGTCGCAGAAGATTGATGCGGAGATTGATGTCAAGTTGTCGCAGGTTGATCTGCAGAAGGCACTTGGTACATTAGAATAATAATAGTAATAGTTAAATAGTCAAATAATAAAATCATGTCAGCAAATAGTCAACATAAAAACATTATCCTTGCCGTCTTGGGTTTTGCGGCAGTAGTGATGATCGTAGCAGTGATAGGACTCCTCGCTATCGACCGTGATCCGGATATGATCCAGGGACAAGTAGAGGTCAGTGAGTATCGTGTTTCAAGTAAGGTTCCAGGCCGTATCCTCGAACTCCGTGTGAAGGAGGGCGACTACGTGAAGGCTGGTGATACGCTTGCCATTCTGGATGCCCCGGAGGTGCGTGCGAAGATGGAACAGGCACAAAGTGCTGAGAATGCCGCAGCCGCTTTGGAGCTGAAGGCTCAGAACGGTGCCCGCAAAGAGCAGATCCAGGGTGCTTTCTCTGTATTACAGCAGGCGAAAGCAGGTTTCGAGATCGCAGAGAAATCCTACAACCGTGTGCAGCGTCTTTTCGACGAGGGGGTGATGAGTGCCCAGAAGCGTGATGAGGCTTTTGCCAGCTACAAGGCGATGGAAGCTCAGATGAAGGCTGCCCAGAGTCAGTACGACATGGCAGTGAATGGTGCCCGCATGGAAGACAAGATGGCTGCATCTGCCCAGGTGGGTCGTGCCAAGGGTGCCGTACAGGAGGTGACCTCCTATATCCATGAGACGGTTCAGATCGCCCAGAAAGAGGGTGAGGTTACCGATATCTATCCGAAGGTGGGTGAGCTGGTAGGTACTGGCTCTCCTATCATGTCGATTGCCATGATGGACGACATGTGGGGTACCTTCAACGTGCGTGAGGATCAGTTGAACGGCATGCAGGTGGGCACAGAGTTTATGGCCTTCGTACCTGCCTTCAACAAAGAGGTGAAGATGAAAGTTTATCACCTGAAGGATCAGGGCTCGTTTGCTGTCTGGAAGGCTACTAAGGCGAATGGTCAGTACGACCTGAAGACGTTTGAGGTGAAGGCCCGTCCTGTGGAGAAGCTCGATGGCCTGCGCCCAGGTATGTCACTCGTGATTAATAAGTAATCCGTAAAACGTGAAGTATCTGAAAGATATATGGGAAGTGACGAAGCGTGAATGCAAGATTCTCTATGTGAATCGCATTTACGGCTACTGTATGGTGGTGTTCCCGCTGCTGGCGATGCTGTTCTTCACCTCGCTGTTGAATGATGGTGTTCCGCAGGAGATGCCTGTGGGCATTGTCGATCTCGACAACACCTCCATGACACGTGCCTTAGGGCGTAAGCTCGACGGCTTCCAGAATTCGAAGGTCGTGGCTAACTATACCTCAGTGTCTGAGGCTCGTAAGGCGATGCAGGAGAACGTGATCTATGGTTTCCTCTATCTGCCGAAAGGTACGACGGAGAAACTGCTCGCCAGTCGCCGCCCAACCGTCTCGTTCTATTACAGCCAGACCTCGTTGTCGGCTGGTTCGATGGTGATGAAGGATCTGAAGACCACCGCCACCCTTGGTATGATGGGCGTTGGTCAGGCCACGATGCGTGCGAAGGGCTTGACGGAAAAGCAGATCCAGACCCTCTTGCAGCCTATCCGTATCGACCTTCATCAGGTGGTGAATCCCTGGAGCAACTATAACATCTATCTCTCCACCGTCTTCGTGCCTGGTGTGATGATGCTCTTCATGTTCCTCATCTCTGCCTATTCGTTGGGTATGGAGCTGAAGTTCGGTCGTGGTAAGGAGTGGTTGGCAATGGCTGATAACAAGATCGTTGTCGCCATTCTAGGTAAATATCTGCCTCAGGCACTGATATTCTCCTCCATCATCTTCTTCTATGAGTTCTATATCTACGGCATTCTCCACTTCCCCTACCAGGGAAGCCTGTGGGATGTGCTGTTGCTGATTTTGCTTCAGGTGTTCAGTTCTATCGGCTTCGGCGTCTTCATCTTCGGTCTGATGCCTTCGCTTCGTATGTCGATGAGTATCTGTTCGCTATGGGCTGTGCTCAGTTTCTCGCTGGCAGGATCCGCTTTCCCCATGATGGGTATGGACGGCTCTTTGCAGGCGATGACCTGGCTCTTCCCCTTGCGTCATTATTATATGCTTTATCAGATTACGGTGTTTAATGGTTATCCGCTTGCCGATGCGTGGTTCCATCTGGTGGCTCTCGTAGCCTTCACGCTCACACCGTGGTTTGTTCTCAGTAAGGTTAAAAACGCCATGCTCAACTATGTCTATATTCCATAATATCCTAAACTGGCTTGATGATGCTACCTATGTGTGGCGGCAGGAATTAAAGCATGTGTTTCGCGATGAGGGCGTGCTGATGTTCTGCATTGTGGTGCCCTTGGGTTACCCCTTGCTCTATTCGTGGATCTATAATAACGAGACGGTCCATGAGGTGCCAGTGGTAGTGGTCGATCATTCCAATTCACAACAGTCGCGCCAGTTCATCCGTATGTGCGATGCGTCGGCAGATGTGAAGGTGGCCTGCTATGCCGTTAACCTTGATGAGGCCAAGTCGCTGGTCGGTCGTCAGGTGGTGAAAGGCATCTATTATATTCCTGAGGATTTCGCTACCCGACTGAACCGCATGGAGCAGAGCACGATCAGTGTGTACTGTGACATGTCACTGATGCTGACTTATAAGGCGATCTATCAGACGGCTTTGGCTGTGACGACAGGGATGGGCACCGCTATCAAGAAACAAATATCAGGAAACTATACGGCTCGTGATGATCTGGTCTCCACAAGTCCGCTGAAGATAGAAGAGGTTTCGGTCTTCAATCCTACGGGTGGTTATGGCTCGTCGGTGATTCCTGCGGTGCTGATGCTGATCATCCAGCAGACGCTGGCACTGGGTGTGGGCATGGCGGCAGGTACAGCACGTGAACGTAACCGATACAGCGACCTCGTTCCCATCAACCGATGTTACTCCAGCGTAGGGCGTATCATCACCGGTAAGTCGTTGTGCTATCTCATGATCTATGCCGTGATGAGCACTTACCTGGTTGTCGTTGTTCCCAAGATGTTCAGCTTCCTCCACATGGCTACCTGGCAGAATCTGCTCTTATTGATGATACCTTTCCTGCTGGCTTGCGTTTTCTTTGCCCAGACGATATCCTGTCTGGTGCACTATCGTGAGAATGTGATCCTGCTCATGGTGTTTGTCTCGTTGCCGCTGCTGTTCATGAGTGGTGTGTCATGGCCTCAGTCGTCTATCCCCAGCTACTGGCAGGGGGTGTCGTGGCTCTTCCCCAGCACCTTTGGCATACGGGCCTATATACGACTGAACTCGATGGGTGCGACGATAGCTGACGTGTCGCACGAACTGATTTGCCTGTGGACGCTGGCAGCCTTTTATTTCACCACGTCTTGTATCGTATATGGTGTTGAGATGCGACTGTCTAAGCAACATGCACAGGAGCGTCTGGAGGCTCTGCGCAAGAAACGTGAGGTGCGCCTGCAGTTCAAAGGAAAGAAAAAAGGATCCGAAGCTAACTAAGCTTCGGATCCTTTTTTTGTTGGTCTTTCTTTAAGAATTCATCCCCACAATCTTGGTCTTTGGCTGCTCTTTGTTGCGACGGTTCACAACGGTGACAACAGCCTGTGCCAGGTTGATGAAGGCAATGCCTGTGGCTGTCTCACTGCTCAGGGCGGCAGGTGTGCCAGCATCGCCATTGTCACAGATGCTCTGTACGAGCGGTATCTGTGCCAACAGGGGCACATGCATCTCTTCTGCCAGTTGCTTGCAACCTTCTTTGCCGAAGATATAATAGCGGTTCTCGGGGAGTTCAGCGGGGGTAAACCATGACATATTCTCGATGAGTCCGAGGATGGGCACGTTCACCTTCTCGTTCCTGTACATGTCGATACCTTTTCGGGCATCGGCAAGTGCCACCTGCTGAGGTGTAGATACGATGACGGCACCAGTGATAGGCAGTGTCTGGAGCAGCGTCAGATGGATATCGCTGGTACCAGGAGGGGTGTCGAGGATAAAATAATCGAGGTCACCCCAGTCGGCATCTGCAATGAGCTGTTTTAGGGCACTGGTAGCCATACCACCTCGCCAGAGCGTAGCAGTGGTGGGCGATACAAAGAAACCGATGGAGAGTAGCTTGACACCATACTGTTCGATGGGAACAATCAGGTCGCGCCCGTCTTTCTTGATGGCGTATGGACGTTCATCTTCCACATTGAACATCTTAGGCATCGAGGGGCCGAAGATATCCGTGTCGAGCAGTCCTACCTTATAGCCTAAGCGTGCCAGTGCGATGGCGAGGTTGGCAGAGACGGTGCTCTTGCCGACGCCACCCTTACCAGAGCTGACGGCAATGATATTCTTAACACCTGGGAGCATCTGTCCGACCTCGGGACGGGGAGCTGTCTTGAACTCAGTATCTATCGTTACTTCGACATCATTTCCACAGTGGTACTTAATAGCAGCCTCGGCAGCCTTGACGGTTGACTTGAGGAAAGGGTCTGTATCTCGCGGAAAGGTCAGTACCACCTTTACCTTCCAGGGGTCACCGTCTTTTTGTGGCGCAGCCACCGACGGGGTGTCGGCCACCATCTCACTCTCAACAAGGTTTTTCTTCGTGCCGGCATACGTCACCGTTGCCAGCGCTTCCATAATCATTTTGGGATATAATACTTTCTCCATTTTTATTTCGCTTTGTCAAGGCTGCTGCGCTTCGAGCGGTGATAGGAGCGGTAGTCATCGAGTTCGATCTCTACATCAGGCTCCTCGAGTGCTCCTTCTCTTGGCAGTTGCCATTTCAGATATTTGATGTTCAGTCCACGGGCAATCCACATGCTCTCATAATAGGTCTGAATCGCCAGAATCTTCTTCGTGTCTTCATCGATGCGCTCATCGTGATAGAGGTCTTCTGTCCTGAAGATGACGGGCAACTGGTTCTTCTCCACCATATAGGTCGTATAGGTGAAGAGGAAGTTGGAGTCGGTCTTCAGGTGAACGATGCCACCATCGACGAGGAACTTCCGATAGCGCACCATGAAGTAGGTAGAGGTCAGGCGCTTACGGGGGTTCTTCATCTGTGGGTCGCTGAAGGTGAGCCAGATCTCCTGTACCTCATCTTCTGCGAAGAAACGCTCAATGATCTCGATGTTTGTACGGAGGAACGCTACGTTCTTCAGTCCTTCGTTGAGGGCTTGGGTAGCCCCCGTCCACATGCGGGCACCTTTAATATCGACACCGATGAAGTTCACTTCGGGGTAGAGCTTGGCGAGCTCCACCGTATATTCGCCCTTACCACAGCCCAGTTCGAGCACGATGGGGTTCTGATTGTGGAAGTACTGCTTGTGCCAATGGCCCTTCATATCAAAAGGAACATGTTCCACTACCGAATAGGGGTACTGGAACACGTTCTCATAAGTCTCCATGTCGGCGAATTTCGCCAGCTTGCCTTTTCCCATTACTCAATCACCACTGTTGTCCAGCCGTGCTTGTCCTCAATCTCTCCATACTGGATGCCACGCAGGGTGTCGAAGAGCTTCTTTGACTGAGGTCCTGGCTTCTCACCGAATGAGTAGCGCTTGCCCGTGTCGAGGTCGTCGATATAAGAGATGGGCGAGATCACGGCAGCAGTACCGCAGGCACCAGCCTCCTCGAAGGTCTCGAGCTCCTCCTCAGGGATAGGACGGCGCTCCACCTTCATGCCCAGGTCCTCAGCCACCTGCATCAGGCTCTTGTTGGTGATAGAAGGCAGGATAGAGGTTGACTCCGGGGTGATGTAGGTGTTGTTCTTGATACCGAAGAAGTTGGCAGCACCACACTCGTCGATGTACTTCTTCTCCTTGGCGTCGAGATAGAACTCGCAGGCATAGCCCTTCTCGTGAGCCAGGTTGTTGGCAAAGAGAGAGGCAGCATAGTTACCACCCACCTTATACTTACCAGTTCCAAGAGGAGCCGAACGGTCGTAGTCGCGAACAATCACGTAGGGATTGCTTGAGAACCCACCCTTGAAGTACGGACCTACTGGGGTGACGAAGATCAGGAAGCAGTATTCCTTGGCAGGGTGTACACCAACCTGAGCGCTGGTTCCGATGAGCAGCGGACGGATATACAGCGTAGCACCACTCTCGTAAGTGGGAATCCACTCCTGGTTGAGGCGGACCACTTTCTTCACCATCTCTGTAAACAGCTCTGTGCTTACCTCTGGCATCATGATGCCACGACAAGTTGACTGCAGGCGCTTGGCATTCTCGTCAACACGGAAGATGCGCACCTTGCCGTCAGGACAACGATACGCCTTCAGGCCTTCGAATGCCTCTTGACCATAATGCAGACAGGTGGCTGCCATGTGCAGATTCAGATACTCATCGGAGCAAACCTCGATTTCGCCCCATTTCCCGTCGCGATAGTAGCAACGTACATTGTAGTCGGTCTTCATGTAGCCAAATGAGAGGCTACCCCAATCTAAATTCTTCATATCGTTTCAATACTGTTAAAGTTTCAATTCTGGTTGCAAAAGTACACATTAAATAGTAAATATGCAACAAAAAAGCGGATAAAAGTGATGAAATGACAGTTTTTGGGACGAATGAATCAATCCTGGGCGAGGATTTTCTTGATTTCCTCGTCCGTTTTAGTCAATTTGTCCTTGCAGAGCTTGATTAACTTCTGCGCACGTTTCAGCTGTTCCGCCATCTGGTCGATGTCGAGTTCGTCGTTCTCCATCTTGCGCACAATAGCTTGGAGTTCGGCAAATGCTGCCTCGTATTTTAGTTCTTTTTCCATATGATTATTATTTATTCTTGTCATCTCGTTCTATTCTTGTCATCTCGAGCGTAGTCGAGAGATCTCTCCATGCGCCTTGCTTAGTCGAGATGACATCTTTTATTTTACCTTTGAAATAATGGTTCCTTTTTCTAAACGGGTTTCTATCTCATCACCTTGATGCAGTTGTTGAGGGTCTCGTACAGCCTTGCCGTTGAAGAGGGTGATGCTATAGCCGCGCTTCAAGAGCAGCTGAGGGTCAAGGCTTTTGACTTTCTCTTCTAAGATTTCTAAACGATGATGCTCACTGATGAGTCGTCGCTCTATCAACATGGGAATCTTCTGTCTGATGGCGTCAAGACGGGCTTCCTGACGGGTCTTCACGATGGAGAAAAGACGGGGAATTGCTTCTGAGACAGTTGAGAGCTGGACTTGGAGCGTTGAGAGCTTCTGTTGAACAGAACGGGTGATGCTGTTTTGGCAATTGTTGATGGCATCAAGTACATGTTTCAGATGATCGATGAGCAGGGCTGCTGCAGCAGTCGGCGTTTTCACCCGCATGTGACTCACCATGTCGAGGATGCTCTCGTCGCGGTCATGGCCGATACCAGTGATAATAGGTAATGGGAAGTTGGCGACATTCTCTGCTAAGGCCAGTGTGTCGAAACCAGACATATCACTCGTGGCACCTCCGCCTCGGATGATCACCACACAGTCGAAATCCTCGCAGACAGCATTGATGTGGTTGAGCGCCTGAATGATACTTTGCTCCACACCTTCACCCTGCATCGTTGCAGGGAAAAGCCATGTCTGGAACTGAAGCCCATAGGGGTTGTCCGAGAGTTGGTTGCAGAAGTCGCCATAGCCTGCTGCCGTCTCGCTGGAGATCACGGCAATGCGCTGACAGAAGAGTGGGAGCGACAGCTCCTTCTGGAGATCGAACACTCCCTCTTCCTTCAACTGGCGGATAATCTCCTGACGTTTGCGGGCCATGTCACCTAAAGTGTAGGTCGGGTCGATATCCGTGACGATCCAGGAGAAACCGAAGGCCTCATGAAACTGGGGATAGACCTTCAGTAGCACTTTCATGCCTGCAACCAGACGTTGCCCGGTGGTACGTTCGAAGTAGGGGCGCACAAGCGTCCATTTGGATGACCAGCATTTGGCTGGGGCTTTGGCGATGGGCGTAGCGGTCTTTTCGTCTTTCTCAATCAGTTCCATATAACAATGGCCCTTTGACTCGCGACATTCCGACAACTCAGCCTCTACCCAATATTCATGGGGCATCTCGCACTCAATCGTCTCTCTTACCAGTCTATTGAGCTCGAATAAGGTCAGTCTCTCCTCACTTTTCACGATCCAGTCTTCCTATCATATAAGCCCGCCAGAAGTTTGGCATGCCATAACCATAGATATTATCAGGCTTCTCATACCCGTTGCTGGTCTGGCGTACCAGTCTGATGATCTCTAATGCCGTCTTTTGCGGGAATGCCTGCCACAGACAGGCTACGAGTCCTGCCACGATGGGAGCAGAGAACGAGGTGCCCATGTCTCTGACGATAGTGCCTCTGCCCGAGAACAGTGCCGTCGGACTGCCCAGGGCCATCACATCAGGCTTCACGCGTCCGTCTTGTGTAGGTCCCACGCCACTGAATGGTGCGTTTTTCCTTTCTGTGTTCAAGGCGCCCACAGTCAGTATGTCATCAGCATCGGCAGGGAAGGTAATTTTCTTCCAGGGACCCATGCCAGAGTTACCGGCGGAGTTTACGAGGATGATCCCTTTCTTGGCCAGCATCGAGGCGGTATGTGAGATCAGGGCCGTATGGCCGTCGAGGTCATGCTGATGATAGTAGTTGGGCAGGCTGTCGTACTCGTTATAGCCCAGGCTGGAACTGATGATATCCACCCCTGCAGAGTCGGCAAACTCGGCGGCCATCGCCCAATAATCCTCTTCCACAGGCTGTTCCGTCTGCTGGTCTTCGCAGCGCAACAGCCAGTAGCGGGCTTCTGGGGCTGTACCTACCAGCACTTCCGGCTCGTTGGCAGCCATCGCTGAAAGCACCTTCGTGCCATGATCCGTCTCTTGGTAGAAGAATTTGCTTTGCGGATACACGAAATCTTTGGTGCCGATGATGTTGGCATGCTGGATAGCAGGAATCACGTTGCAGTTCTGGAAGCCGCCGTCGAGTACGGCAATGGTCATCCCCTTGCCTTTGTGTCCGATATTGTGAAGGCGCTGTCCGAGCAACATCTCTATCTGCTCCTTGCCGTTGCCGTAGGGCTCAGCCTTCACACTGTCCCACGGGTTGAAGGTGTTGTGAGCCTTCGTCTGTATCAGGCGTGAGATACTGTCAGGCGAGATCCACACCTTCTCTGCCTTCCTCACGCAGTCGAGGGCTGCCAGCCTACGGAATAAGGTGGTGTCGTTAGAGCGCACCAGTATCGTGTTGTTCCATCTGCTGGTGCCGATGATGGTGAATTCAGACGACTTATTCGCTTTAATGATGTCGCCAGAGGTTTTCTCAAACAGTTTCAGGTATTTGCTGCTGACGGGCAGGTCGGTAGAGTCGAGGGGCAGTCCCTGACGCTTGCGCCGCTCAATTGCCTTGCGACTGAGCCAGTGACTGGGGTGCTCGATGCTGTAGGGCGAGCCTTGTTTGTCTTTCAAGGTATAACGCCAGATAAAGAACTTCCCACCAGGATACTTGATCTTCTGACTCGTAAGGGCCATTGCTGATGGCAGCATAGTCAACGAGAGCAAGAGGCATGCGATGAGCCAATATAAGTATCTGTTATGATTCATAGGTGCAAAGGTAGCAAAAATAATCATGTAAACCAAACCTTTCACGAAAAATCTTGGATTATATTTGCTTATATCATTTTTTATGTTTACCTTTGCTGCGAAATCTCGTGATGACCACGCCGATTCATGGGATGTCATAAAATTCCGATATGAACGCGTTGAATAATGCTAGTATCTTGGAACCAACTTGTAAGGGATTTACATCCTTTTCCTTCCCCGAAGCGAAAAGCTCACAAACAGGGGCGTCGGTAAACTATGCGCCGTCGCCAGATAAGAATTGGTACGTTCTTCGCACCCTCTATGGCCATGCCCAGCAGGTGGCAGACATGGTGGTTGATAAAGGCGATTATGCCTATCTGGCCATGATCTGGAAAGATGAGTGGCGTGAAGGCAAGCGGCATCGTGTGCTGCGCCCGCTCATGAATCTGCTTTTCGCTTATGTCACGAAGCAACAGGCCGAGTACTATGTCAAGGAATCGGCGGAGTCGCGCTTCACCACCTATTATTATGATCACTTCCACATCGACGCCACAGGCTTCAATCCGCCGCTGACGGTCTCCTCCAAATCCATGGAACTGCTCATCCGCACCACCGCCATCCGTGATCCCCATGTGATGGAGGTCGATATGCAGAAGTGCCGTTTCGTGTCCGACGATTTGGTGCGTGTCACCTACGGCCCCTTCGAAGGTGTCGAAGGCCGAGTCGCCCGCATTCACCGCCAGACCTGTGTCGTCGTCTATATCGAGGGCCTCCAAACCGGCCTCACCACCGCCTATATCCCACCTTATTATTTAGAGAAAGTAAATAAGTAACATTATCGCCAAAACATTTGGAATTTATTTAACAATATGAGAAAAAGAATTTTATTGCTCTTATGTTCTTTTGCACTGCTCAATGGTAGCTTTGCTCAGAAGTTAAGCGATCAGCAGGTCATTCAGATGGCAGTTAAAGAGAAACAAGCCGGTGCTTCTGAAACAGAGATTGCCACTCGTCTGATGCAAAAGGGGGCCACGATGGATCAGATTCAGCGCATCCGTTCCCAGTATGCCCAGCAGATCACGAAGCGCGGTCTTGATGATACGGTTGACAATGCCATTGGTAACGCTCAGGCCCGTATGCGTACGAATAATGAGCCTAACGACAATGCCATCACAGCAAGCGGCGGTGCTGAGGCTCCTCGGTATGTGCCTGAAGCGATGTCTCCCTCTGGCAAGCGCGTCTTTGGTCGCAGAACTACGTCCTCGGTCCTGGCGATCAGCTCGTCATCGATGTCTATGGCGATACCCAGAAGAGCGAGCAGCTTACGGTCTCTCCTGACGGTGATGTCACGGTGCCCGAATATGGTCCTATCCATGTGGCAGGCCTTTCTGTAGCGAGTGCGCAGAAGCGTGTGCGCAGTCGCCTTGGCAGCTATTACCAGAGTTCGGACATCAAGGTCACCGTCGGTCAGACCCGCTCCATCATGGTCAATGTCATGGGTGAGGTTCGCACCCCCGGTACCTATACGTTGAGTGCCTTTGCCACCGTGTTCCACGCCCTTTATATGGCTGGTGGCATCAGCAATTTGGGTACCCTTCGAAATATCAAGGTTTTCCGTCAGGGTAGGCAGATATCCTCTGTCGATGTCTATGAGTTCATCCTCAACGGTCGTCTGGCAGGCAATGTACGTCTGCAGGAGAACGATGTCATCCAGGTAGGTCCTTACGAGAGCATTGTGGAAATTGATGGTAGTGTGAAGCGCCCGATGGCCTATGAGCTCCGTAAGAACGAGAGTCTGGCCACCCTGTTGAAATATGCTGGTGGATATACCAACAATGCTTATAAGAAGTCCATGCGCGTGGTTCGAAACAACGGACGTATGAAGTCTGTCTTCAATGTAGAGGAGTTTGAAATGAACGCCTTCAAGATGACTGATGGCGATGTGGTGACCGTAGATCGGATCCTCGACCGTTTCGAGAATATGGTAGAGGTCAAGGGTGCGGTCTTCCGTCCGGGTATGTATAACCTGGGCGACAAGGTCAATTCCATCCGCTCCCTGATTGAGACGGCTGATGGCCTCACCGAGGAGGCGATGGTGTCTCGTGCCGTCTTGCGCCGCATGAAACCCAACCGCACGCAGGAGGTCATCTCCATCGATCTGAAGGGTATCCTCGATGGCACAGCGGCAGATGTCCCCTTGGAGAACGAAGATATCCTCTTCATCCCCACGCAGGCAGAACATCAGAACCTGCACACCCTGACCATCAGTGGTGAGGTCATCTTCCCGGGCACTTATGAGTATGCTGACAATATGACCATTGAGGATCTGATCCTTCAGGCTGGTGGCTTGACGGATAATGCCTCAACGGTGAAGGTCGATGTCTCTCGTCGTATCATCGATCCGGAGGCTACCACCTCCACGATGGAAGTTGCCCAGACCTTTACGTTCTCCATCAATCCCAACTTTGAGGTGGAGGGTAATAGAAGTTTCACGCTCCAGCCTTATGATGCTGTGTCAGTACGCCGTAGCCCTGTCTCAGCCGTACCGTTCACGGCCCATGTGGGAGGTGAGATTGCCTTTGCCGGCAGCTATACGCTGGAGCAGAAGAACCAGCGCCTCTCTGATCTGGTGAAGGCGGCTGGTGGCACCATCCCTGGTGCTTATGTGCGTGGTGCCCGCCTCATTCGTACCATGACGGCTGATGAGCGTGCCCGTATGCAGGAGGTCATTGAGATGGCGCGTCAGAGTGCGGCCATCAGTTCCAAGGACTCGATAGCCCTGGATCAGCTGGCGCTCTCCACCACCTATTCTGTGGGTATCCACCTCGATGAAGCTCTGGCTAATCCTGGCTGTGACGAGGATGTTGAGTTGCAGGATGGCGACCGCCTGATTATTCCCCGTTTCAATCACACGGTGAAGATCTCTGGTGATGTCCTGAAGCCCAACACGGTGGCCCTGAAGGACCATAAGGACTATAAATATTATGTGGAGCAGGCTGGTGGTTATGGCAAGCGCGCCCGTAAAAGCCACACCTTTATTATTTATCAGAACGGTACGATTGCCAAGGCCTCTAAAGGTAAGATTGAACCAGGTTGTGAGGTTGTTGTGCCTACCAAGGGACCCAAAGACGCGACTGCTATCCAACAATGGATTGGTATGAGCACTAGCCTGGCTTCCCTCGCCACGATGTTCATTTCCGTTGCTAATTTGATTAAAAAGTGATATCCCATGAATGAAGAGAATAATAAAGATACTCGACTCCTCGAAGAGGAAATACAATCTCTTAAGCAGATCATAAAATTCTTGGGTGAAGATTTCGACGAGAGTGGTTCTCACCGTTCCATCGATTTCGCTAAGATATTCAAAACCTTATGGGCTGGCCGCATCCTTTATTGTAAAGTGCTGCCTGTAGCCTTCTTTTTAGCGGCAATCTATGCGCTCTCGCTGCCTAACTATTATACCTGCACGGTGAAGCTCTCCCCGGAGCTCTCTGGTAGCAAATCTACCAGTGGCTTGGCAAATCTGGCCAGCAGCTTCGGTATCAACCTCGGTTCAAGTGGTGTAGGAACAGAAGCCTTGTTCCCGACGTTGTATCCCGATCTGATGAGTTCGGTTGATTTCAAGGCCAGTCTCTTCGATGTGCCCGTCACCATTGAGGGTGACAAGGAAGAAGGTGAGAAAGACCGTACGATGTCCTATTACACCTACCTCAAGGACGAACAGAAGTCGCCTTGGTGGTCAGCAGCCATCGATGGAACAAAGAAGTGGTTGATCAGTCTTTTCAAGGATAAGGAAGATGAGAAGAATGTCAAGGTCAACCCCTTCCGACTCACGAAGGAGCAGGCCAATATCGTGAAGGCTATCGATAACAATGTGGTCTGCGATGTGGATAATAAGACCATGGTGATCACCATCGATGTCACCGATCAGGATGCGTTGATCTGTGCCACCATGGCCGATTCAGTGAAGAATCGCTTGCAGAACTTCATCACAGACTATCGCACCTCGAAAGCCCGTGTGGATCTTGAATACTATAAGAAAATGTTGGTGGAAGCCAAGGCGAAATACGATGAGGCTCGCGACCGCTATGCCGCCTTTGCAGATTCTCATCGCGATGTGAGCTCTCAGTCTGCCCAGACGAAGGTGACTGACCTGCAGACCGAGATGCAGATGCGCTCGCAGATCCTCCAGCAGGTGATCGCTCAGATGCAGGAGGCGGAGATGAAGGTGCAGGAGAATACCCCTGCTTTCACCACCCTTCAGAGCGCCACAGTACCTGTTAAGAAAACAGGCCCTAAGCGCGCTGTGATGTGTCTCATCTTCACGTTCTTGGCATTCCTCGGCACCTCCGTCTATATTTTATATAAGGAGGGTGGTTTGAAGCAGTATTTGGGTAAATAACGATATCTTCTGATGAACGTACGCGCCGGGCGCTCATCTATGGTGCTTTGTCTGATGGTGTGGGTCTGGCTAAGCTCATCCGCACCCAGCGCCCCATCAAGTTTAACCTGTGTGGCTTTATTTCTCCGGATGACTTTGTCAGGAACATGATGCTGTGATCCTCACGCGGGTGGTACAGGATGTCCCCTTTAAGCGTAACCGCTTGACGAAACTTCGCGGCTCGCTGTTCAATAGCACTGTCACTTCTGCCATGACCGTTGAGACCGCCTGGCTCGATGACGCCATTGTCAACTTTTAGATTTCTATTTTCGGTTAATCCTCCCAGGATTAACCGATTCAGATAGATATACAATATAAAAGATATATGAATTATCGTGTAAACCTAGAGAAGAATCAAGTTTACTTGTTTTTCCGAGATGTAGCCGCATATAAATTTCATCAAACATGAAAGTAGTTTTATTAGCAGGAGGTTTTGGCTCTCGCATTAGCGAGGAATCTGTATTCAAGCCAAAGCCGATGATTGAAATTGGTGGTATGCCCATATTGTGGCATATAATGAAAGAGTATGCCTATTATGGGCATAACGAATTCATCATCTGTGCAGGTTATCGTCAGGAGTATATCAAAGAATGGTTTAATAATTACTTCTTACACAATTCTGATGTAACATTCGACTATAGAAATGGCAAGAATGAGATCACGATTCACGAGAGTCATCCTGAGCCTTGGAAAGTGACAGTGGTTGACACTGGCTATAACACGATGACTGGTGGCCGAATCAAGCGTATTCAGAAATATGTAGGAGGTGAACCATTCTTCATGACATACGGTGATGGAGTTTGCGATGTTAACGTAAACAGACTCCTTGAGTTTCACAAGAAACATGGCAAAATTGCTACTTTGACGGCAGTTAAAATGGCTCAAGAGAAAGGTGTGCTGGATATAGGAGGAGATTATGCAGTTAAATCTTTCCGTGAAAAGAACAAAACAGATGGTGCTCCTATTAATGCTGGTTATATGGTTCTAGAACCTGAAATCTTTGAACTTTTGGATGGCGATAGTTGTATATTTGAGCGTAAACCGTTGGAAATGCTTGCAAATCGTGGTGAATTGATGTCTTATATACACGAAGGTTTCTGGCAGTGTATGGATAATATCCGTGAAAAACAAATGCTAGAGAGACTTCTCCAAGAGAATAAAGCCCCATGGAAAAAGTGGGAGAGAGAAGTGCCTGATGATCATACAAAACGTTAAAGAAATGATTGATATATTCAATAACTTTTATAAAGATAAGAAAATCTTTGTAACCGGCCATACCGGTTTCAAAGGTTCTTGGCTTTCCATCTGGCTCCATGAACTGGGTGCTGAGGTGGTAGGCGTTGGTCTGGAACCTTATAGCGAGAAAGACAACTTTGTCCTTTCTCGCATTGGAAAGAAGATCAAAGCAGACATCCGTGCTGATATACGTGACGGAGAGAAGATGAAGGAAATCTTCAAGGAGTATCAGCCTGAGATTGTCTTCCACCTAGCAGCACAGCCGTTGGTGCGTCTCAGCTATGAGATCCCTGTTGAGACCTACCAAACTAATGTGATGGGTACCATCAACATCATGGAAGCCATCCGTGCAACGGAGGGCGTGAAAGTGGGTGTAATGATTACTACTGACAAGTGCTACGATAATAAGGAGCAGATGCGAGGCTACAAAGAGGATGATCCATTTGGTGGTTACGACCCCTATAGTTCCAGTAAGGGTGCCTGTGAGATAGCCATCCAAAGCTGGCGCAGGAGTTTCTTCAATCCTGATGATTATGGTAAGAAACATCACGTAAGCCTTGCTAGTGTAAGAGCCGGTAATGTGATTGGTGGTGGCGATTGGTCCAAAGACCGCATCATCCCTGATTGCATCCGTGCGTTGGAGGCTGGTAAGCCTATTGATATCCGTAGTCCCAAGGCCGTACGTCCCTGGGAGCATGTCCTTGAACCTCTGAGTGGTTATATGCTGCTTGCACAAAAAATGTGGGAACATCCTACTGAGTATTGTGAGGGTTGGAACTTTGGTCCGGAACAGGAGAGTGTGTTGACGGTTTGGGAAGTGGCTACGGCCATGATTAAGAACTTTGGCTATGGTGAGTTGAAGGATGTATCAGGTCCAAATGCTTTGCATGAAGCCAACCTGTTGATGCTGGAAATCACCAAGGCTAAAACACGTTTGGGATGGAAACCTAGATTAGATGCTACTCAAACAGCTATCTTAACTTCTGATTGGTATAAACGCTACAAGAAAGAAGACGTATATAAGATTTGTATTGAAGAAATAGAAAAATTCATTGGATAATTATGGAGAAAGTAATCATCACAGGTGCAGACGGATTTGTTGGGAGCTATACCGTACAGCATTTCCTTAATAACGGCAAGAAAGTACTTGCCATTGATATGGGCCGTGAGGCTCGTAGACTGAAGGAGCATAAAAACCTCATATATAAACAGTGTGACATTACCAATACCAAGGCTATGTTGGAAATGATTCCGCAGGGTGAGTATGACACATTTATACACTTTGCTTGGGCTGGTTCCGCAGGTCCTGCACGTGTGGATTACAACCTCCAGATGCAGAATGCGCTGAACACTGTTGAGTGCTTGAAAGCCGCCAAAGAATTGGGTTGCTCACGCTTTGTATGTGCAGGTAGTATAATGGAATATGAGGTTGAAGCTGCTATTCATTCCCAGGGAAGTCATCCTGGCATGGCATATATCTATGGTATGGGTAAGCACATTGCCCACTGCATGTGTAAGAGCGTTGCTGCCAATATTGGTATTGACCTTCTCTGGCCTATGATTACCAATGCATACGGAGTTGGTGAGTTCTCTCCTCGATTTGTGAATACTACTCTGCGAAAGATTATTATTGGCGAAGCACTCCAGTTCACAGCAGCTACTCAGAACTACGATTTTGTATATGTGAGTGATGTGGCTAAAGCATTTTATCTGGTAGCAGAGAAGGGCAAACCATTCTGTGAGTATATGATTGGTAGCGGTAATGCAAGACCATTGAAAGAGTTTATTCTTGAGATGGTAGAAGCATGTGGCCCCGAGGCAAAGCCTCTGTTTGGTGATGTGCCTTTCACTGGTACCAACATGCCGCTGAGCACTTTCAGTATTGATGCCATCAAGAATGATTGTGGATTTGAGATTGAAGTTCCATTTGGCGAGGGAACCAAGAAGACAATGGACTGGTTAAAAACAATTGAGAAATGATTACGAAGTTTAGTTTTGAGGAACTGGACCTCAAAGGAGCATATAAGATTCAGCCGTTCTACGCGACGGATGAACGTGGTGGGTTCGTAAAGGATTACAATATTGATATGTTCAAAGCCAATGGCATTGATCATGAGTTAAAAGAGGTGTTCTACACTATTTCTAAACGTGGTGTAATTCGCGCCATGCATTTCCAACTGGTGAAGCAGCAGGCAAAGCTGGTGCGTTGCATCAGCGGGCATGTGTATGATGTGATTGCAGACCTACGTCCGTATTCTCCGACTTTTGGACAGTGGAGAGGTTTTCATCTGACAGGTGATAATCAGGTAGAGCTTTACATTCCTCAGTACTTTGGTCACGGATACTTGGTGATTGAGGACTCAGTTGTAAGCTACAAGTGTGGTGAGGTGTTCTATGGCGAAGGAGATAGCGGCATTATGTATAATGACCCCGACCTTGCCATTGAGTGGCCTATGGATTTAATTGGAGGCGTTCAGAACTTGATTATCTCGGAAAAAGATATTCATCTGATGAGTCTAAATGATTATTTGAATACGATCTAAACAGCAGAATGGAAATCATCGATAACGTCATCTTAGGAGCTGGTATCGCTGGACTGGGGGCAAGTTATTCCTTGCACCAGCGTGGTGAGAAAAGTGTTATCTTTGAGAGGGATAATACATACGGTGGGCTATGCGGAAACTTTACTATTGATGGTTTCCGTTTCGACCGATTTGTTCACTTCACATTCTCTAAAAATGAACAGGTGAATGCTATTTTCAATGCTTCATCTCCTGAAATTTACCGCCACCTCCCTGAGGCCTATAATATCTACAAAGGAATATGGATTAAGCATCCGGCACAGAACAACCTTTATCCTCTTTCAGAGGAAGAGAAGCAGATTATCATCAAGGATTTCATGAACAGGAAATCTCCAGATGAGGTATCAGTCAATAACTATGAGGATTGGCTTCGTCTGCAGTTTGGTAATTATTTTGCAGAACATTTTCCAATGGTTTATACCCGAAAGTATTGGATGCGGGAGGCAAAAGATCTTCGAACTGAGTGGGTAGGACAAAGAGTTTATCAGCCATCTGTGGATGAGGTCATAGCGGGAAGCAAAACATCAAAAACACCAATTACATATTATGCTAAAGAAATGCGCTATCCCAAGTACGGTGGGTATAAAGCTTTCATGAAAGTGATGGCTGACATTGCAGACATAAAATATGGCAAAGAAGCTGTATCAATTAACACGGAGAAGAAAACAGTGACTTTTAAGGATGGAAGCTGTGTCGAATATAAAAGATTGATTTCCAGTCTTCCCTTACCGGAGATGGTGAGAATGGTACGGAACATTCCTGAAGAAGTCATAATGGCTTCTTCCAAACTGGATTGTACGTGCGGCTATCATATTTCTGTGGCATTCAAGAACAAGAATATCCCACCCTATCTTTGGTGGTATATTTACGATGAAGATATACTCACTGCGCGTGTCCATTCCCCATCCATGAAAAGTCCGGATAATGCTCCTGCTGGGTGTAGCAGTCTACAAATGGAAGTTTATTGCCAGGAAGGGAAATATACAGAACAGCAATTAATTGACGGGACTATAGGCAGACTGTGTGAGTTGGGTGTTATTTGTAAAGAAGATATTCTGTTTATACATATAGGTTTTGAGAAATATGCCAATGTTATATTTACAGAGCCAATTTATCGTGCTCGTAAAAATGTGCGAGATTTCCTTACATTAGTCGGAATAGAAACGATAGGTAGATTTGGTGAGTGGGATTATCTTTGGAGTGACCAAAGCTTATTAAGTGGACTAAAAATATAACGACTATGATTAATTTTCTTATTAATACCAGTGATGAATATTCTATTTATGCCGGTGTGATGCTAATGTCGTTGTTTGAAAACAATAAGAAGCATAAATTTAGAGTTTTTGTCTTTAGTACTTCTATTACAGATATTCATTTCAACAAAATAAAAGATCTATCGAAGAAATATAGAAATGAAGTTTTTTTAGTAAAAGTGGATTCGAAGATATTAGAATCGTTACCAATTAAATTCTCTTATCACAGTATAAATGTATACTTAAGAGTCTTAGCTTCAGATTTTTTGCCAAAAGACATTCATAAATTCATCTATATGGATTGTGATATTATTATAAATGGTGATATAGGAGAATTATGGGATACAGATGTTGAAGATGTGGCCTTGGCGGCAACAAAAGATCTTCCCCGTTTTACACCGTTATATCGAGAAAATCTTTCTTTGGGTGAGAATGGGGACTACTTCAATTCTGGTGTAATGGTAGTTAACGCTGATTATTGGCGTAAGAACAACGTGGCTTTAGCTGTATTAAAATTTGCAGAAGATAACCCAGATAAGATTATTGCTTGTGATCAAGACGCAATGAATTCGGTCCTTAAAGGTAAATTCAAATTGATAAGCAGGAAGTGGAATGTCTATCCTGACGTATTTTTTGAGAATCCCGACCTTTTTAAAGAAGAATATAAAGAACTTGAAGAAATAAGAGAGCATCCTATAATTATTCATTTCCTATATATTAAAGCATGGTTCAAAGAATGTAGACATCCATATAAATGGTTGTTTAAAGAATATTATGAGAAATATACTAATTCTTCATTCGTTCCTATGATATGTAAACCCTTAAATCTGTTCCAGAGATTTAAATCGATGATTAAACATCTTTTATATATACTTCATCTTAAATATGCATATAACACTTATGACAAGAAATTTGTTAAAGGGTTAGACCGTTTCCCTTCGTAGTTTCATGTAAGTTTAATGGCTAGTTTGAAAACAAATGTTATTTGGAATGTTGTAAGGGTAGGAGCAAATATGCTTTTTCCCATATTTACTCTTCCATATATTAATAGAGTTTTAGGGGCTTATAATATTGGGCTTTATAATTATATAAACTCCATTGTCTCATATTTTATTCTTTTTGCAAGTTTGGGGTTTCCTTTATACGGAACAAGAGAAGTGACAAAATTGAGGGATTATAAGGAGCAATTAGAAAATAAAGTAAACAGTATATTTAGTGCAAACTTACTTTCTGCATTTCTTTTTCTAATTGGATTTTTGATTTTTGCAAGAATTGGTTTTGATGAACATTTTTCTTTATGTTTGATATTGGGATCTTCCGTAATATTAAGTTCAATAAGTTTTGAATGGTTTTTTCAAGGAATTGAAGAATTTAGATACATTACGATAAGGAGTTTAATATTCAAAGCAATTTCTGTACTTTGTTTATTTATTTTTGTTAAAGATAGAACAGATATATTAATATATGCCATAATTAATATATTTGCAGTTTTTGGTAGCAATATTGTTAATTGCTGGAAGTTAAACCATTATCTTAGTTTGAAGTTTAAACTAATTAATTGGAGAGAAAATTTAAAAGGTGCCTCATTATTATTCGTAGGTTCAATTATTGCGTCATTATATACCCATATAAATGCAGTAATGCTTGGAACATTAGGTTCAGTTGTTGCAGTGGCCTACTATACTACAGGTGATAAATTTATTCAAATGTGTCTTCAAATAATGAATGCTTTTTCTACAGCAATAATACCTAGAATATCATATTTAAATAATAATACAAATAGAAATTACGTACATATTTTACAAAAGAAAATTTTGAATATTATATTTCTTTTTACTATTCCCATGTGTATTGGGCTTCATGTTTCTGCTGATGAAATTATTATGATATTTGCTGGAAGAGAATTCTATCCAGCAACAAATGTGCTTAAATGGCTTTCTATAATTGTTGTGTTAATACCTGTGTCCATTTTCTTTGCTTTTCAGGTGTTATACCCAATTGGCAAAGAAAAATACAGTAACTATTCAACCATAGCTGCAGCATCTTCTAATATCATAATCAATTCTATATTTATTCCTATTTTATCTTATAAGGCTGTCATAATATCCATATTAATATCTGAAGGAATTGTAGTAATAATGCATTATTATTATTCTCGAAAATATATTAAACTAAAGATAGGAGATCTTTTAAAATATAAAATGATTCTTGCAGCTATTATATCTGGTATTGTTGCAAGCATTGTGGTTGTAGATAACAATATAGTTTCAGCCATTCTAAAAGCAAGTACTATAATAATTGTTTACCCTCTCTTGTTATGTGTAATGAAAGAGGAAACTATTTATGAGACAATGCGAATTCTTAAAATGAGTATTAACAAATAATTAAAAAAATGATTACTGTTTATATCGGCGCGGGGTTGGCTAACAGAATGTTTCAATATGCATTTGCCCTTAAGCTTAAGGCTCTTGGATATAATGTGGACATTGATGAACATTCCTTTGAACCACGGTATGATTTTGAGAAGTTAAAACTACGAGACGTCTTTGAAAATATTGCTTTAAATGAATCTAATCCTTCAAATTTCAAATATGTTATTAGTGATAGTTTTTTTGCAAAGCTCTATCGAAGAGTTTCTGAATTTATTCCAGATCATCGCTATATAGAAAGATGGAATCTTAAATACGATCCCCAAATTTTTGAAAAAGCCACCAATCATTGTATTTATGTCGGATTCTGGATCTCATACAAATATTTTGAGGATTGTAAAAATGATATTTTTTCTGCATTCTGTTTTAAAGAATTTGCTAATGACAGAAATTTAAAAATTATGAAAGAGATAAATGAAACAGAGTCTGTGTCAGTTCATTTTCGAAAAAATGTAGATTATTTAAAAAACCTGCCAAAAGCTTGCCCTCCTGACTATTATTATAAATCAATTTCTGAAATTAAAAGGAGAGTTAAAAACCCGAAATTTTATTTTTTCTCAGACAACTGGGATTGGGTAAGAGAGAATATCAAAGGGGTTGATTATATTCCAATTGATTGGAATCCATCATCAGGTCCTGAAAGTTATTGTGATATGCAGCTTATGAGCTATTGTAAACACAATATCATCGCAAATAGTACATATAGCTGGTGGGCTGCATATTTGAATAATAATCAAACTAAAATAGTTTGTTCACCGTATGATTGGTTTAATAAAATGGACATAGACGATGTGGTTCCGAATGAATGGTTAAAGGAAAAAATTGATTTTTAATTTTATATAAATGTTAATTAGGTCTTTATTTTTAAAAACTGCAATTTTATATTGGGCTCACTTTTACGTTCTATAATACTATTTAGGGAATTGTTGTTGAACATAAATGTTATTTATAACTATCTAATTTTTTATCACAATCTTTCATGTATATATAAAAATACGCAAACACACCACAGAAAAGTGAAGAATAGGAGATTCGCAAATGTGATAACGATGGTAAAGGAACAACAGATTTCTGAAATAAGCAAGTAAATTCCATTTGTTGGCTTTAATTGGTTGAACGGCAATACTTATTATGTTTTTTAATTTAATTGGTTTTATACTAATAATCTTTGGAGTTTTTAATTTCAAAAAAGGGCTATTACTGTTCTTAATATTTAAACTCCTATTAAATATGTATATTACCATATTTGTCGTGCCCGGCCTACCCCAACTCCCTATAGACGTTGGGCTATCATTGTGGTATACATTTCTCTTTGTGTTAAATAGAAAGGAATATCGAAATTATATAAACTTTCCATTTAAGAGTGTTTTTATATTACTTCTTACATCATGGTCTCTGTCAAGTATTTTTTCTATGGCTGGTGTAGGGAGAGCATTTACAGAACTTATAAAAGATGCAAGTTTGCAGATTATTATTATATGGGTGATTTGGTATGTGGTCAGAACAAAGAGTGATTATTCATTCTTATTAAAAGGTTTTGTTATTCTATTCTTTTTCTCATGTCTTTATGGTATATATGAATACGGAATCAAAAGTAATCCTATTATGGAATATGAATTAGCGGCGTGCGGATCAGATAACATGGCGGATTTTTCTTCATATGAGAATCAGGGACGCGGTTATCGGGTTAGGTCTTTTTTTGTTCATGCTATTGGAGGAGCTACAAACTGGTCTCTTTTTGTTACATTTCTCCTAACATTAAAATTCAAATATAAAATATCTCTCCCTTTCTTTGGGTTGTCTTTTATTACTATAGTCCTTTCCGTAGCTTGTATTTTCTTTTCAAATTCTAGAGGACCACTAGTATTTCTTTTTATATGTTTACTCTGTATTATAGACTTTGATATGAATAGACTTGGGAAAAAAATGCTATATTTCCTCATAATCGTAATTCTTTGCATTCCTCTAATTAAAATGATACCGGATGAATTTTTGATGAATGTTCATAGTATATTTGATAGGAGTGGTAAGGTGGATGTCGTAGGAAGTGATGAGAAAACAAGATATTTGCAACTTGCCGCATCATTAAAACTACTATTACTATCTCCAATATTTGGGTTAGGTTATAAATTTATGGATGTATTAAGCAACTCTACTGTTGATAATCTCTTTGGATTAGAAAGTATTTGGTTCAGAACTATAACATATTTTGGCCTTTTAGGAGTATTTGCAAATTTAGCTCTTGCATATTATAGTATTTGGAAAATCCCTCGGCACTATAAATCAAAGCAGGCCTCTGTGGTTGCGATTGCATATTGGGTTGTGGCTTCTTTGACATCTTTACCTGGTTTTCATTTGTATTTATTTTATCTAGTGTATTTTTACTATATCAAGTTTCCTGTTCAGCAAGAATCATTAATCTACAAAAGAATGAATCTTAAAAAAAATATTATTAAAATACTATTGATTAAAAGGTACATAAGAAAACGAAATTTTATATCTCGCAATTTCGACTAAATAAATATAGATAACCATATTTTTAATGATTTTTTGCTGTAAACTGTCAATTTTGACGTCTTGTGCATGAAAGAGGGATTTGATACCTTTGCGCTCGTTCAAAGAAGACAAATGGTATACAGTTCAAAAGTTTTTGAGAGTCTTTGGTTCTTCTTGTCAGGCATCCCTTCAAGTATCCAACCGATCATGTGGCCAGCATTAACAAGAAGATCTCCATCAACATCAAGTTTCCTGACGGAATGAATATCTCGAAGACGGGTATCAGTTTCACTGAGCTCAAGCATCTAATTGAGAGATTGGAGGTGGTATGCTAAATGAAGATCCATACGTTTCCATGGAAAAAGACCAGCTGATATCAATGATACACTTCCTTGTTAAACGCGAGGATGAGCGTGCTCAAGAGAACCAGGAACTGAAGGATATGGTGAAGGATCTGAGGGATACCCATAAGCAGGACGTGAAGACCCAGTCGAACCTGATGAAGTCTATCGATAGGCTGACCAATCAGGTGGCTGATCTCACTACTCAAAACAAGACCCTTCAGCAAAAAGTCAATGACCTGCTGTCACAGATATCCGTCGGTAACAAAGTCCGCTTTGGCTCTACCAGTCAGAAGGGCACAAAGAAGAAGGCTGCACCTGTACAGGACAGGGAAAAAGACAACAAAGATCATCAGGCAGATAAGGCAACGTTTGGATAAACTTCTGGTAGATGGAAATGGTATGAGAAGTGAGCTGATGAATAAGGCACTTAACTATCTGAGAAGTTTCTGGGACTAGCTCTTCCTATATCTGAAAGATGGCAGATATTATATCGACCGCTCGGCTTTGCCGCTTGGCTCGTCCAAGAACTCACTTGCGGAACGCACCCTACGCCCTATGACAGTAGAGCGCAAACGCTCGATCTCTGATCGCTTGCTACCGGAGGGACGCAAGAACTCGCTGACTTTTGGCAGCCATGATGGTGCGGAAGTATCAGTTATCTACCACACGTTTATTGAGACGTGTAAAATGTGTGGCGTATCAACGCTGGAATATTTTAAGGAATTCTTCAATGCAATCATGCAAGGAAGAACCGACTACGAGAACATGTTACCGATGACCATCGGTATTAAAAAATAATAAAGTTTAATTTCGTTTAGACGCGTCAGGTTGCAAAAACTACCTAAAAAGGTGGTTTTAAAGCCTGGACGTCAAAATTGACAGTTTACTTTTTTGCGGCTTGGAAACTATACCAATTATAGAATTATAAACATTTTCTTGATTTTATGAAAATACTAACATTCATTTTGGTGAAGATAGGTTGCCTGTCCTCATACATTTTCCCTTATAAAGCCAACAATATTCTTTACAAAATGAGATATACATTATATTCAGGGTGGATTAATAGACAATTTAAAAGATGTGGTTTAACATGCAGATTCTATCCTCCCAGTTGCTTTATCCGGGGAGGGCAATTTATAGAATTGGGAGATAATATTCATTTCGGTAGGGCTGCAACAATAACGGCAGCCCCAACCAATCATACTTTTTCGCCTATTATAAAAATAGGAGATGGATGTGTATTTGGATCTTATAATCATATCACAGCATGTGAATATATAGAAATAGGTGTAAATTTAAGGTCTGGATCTAGTGTTCTTATATCTGACAATTCACATGGTAATCCAAATGATAATTATAGTAAGAATATTCATCCAGATAAAAGGCCACTATTTACAAAAGGCCCAATAATCATAGGAGATAATGTATGGTTGGGTGATAATTGCGTGATATTAGGAAATGTAAAAATAGGGAAAGGAGTAATTGTTGGAGCTAACAGTGTTGTGACTCATGATTTGCCAGATTTTTCAGTAGCGGTAGGTGCACCTGCAAGAATTGTAAAGTAATAAAATCAATTGATATATTATGATAAAAGTAAGCATAGTGATTGTTTGTATGAACAATCTTAAGAATTTGTATTTATGCTTAGATAGTATAAAGAAGTATACAACAAATGTGTCGTATGAAACTTTAGTGGTTGCCTATCTTTTTTCGAAAGATAATATAGAAAAACTGAAAACAGACTATTCATGGGTGACAATTATTGAAAGTAACGAGATTAGGGGCTTCTCTGAGAATAATAACCTCGCATTACGAATGGCAAAAGGGAAATATTGTTTCGTCTTGAATGATGATACAGAGTTTGTTAGTCCAATCGTAGAAGAACTTGTTGAAACTATTGAAAAATTACCAGAAGATGTGGCTGTTATAAGTCCTCCGACATATTATCCAGATGGAAGCATACAAAGTTGTGGCAGACCTCGTATTGATGCTTTTCATTATATTTTGTCAATATTCAATTTATGGAATGAACAAAAGGCGAAATCACGCTATACATATAAAACAGGTGTATTCAAAACATACAATATCGTAGGTGCTGCTTTCTTAATTAGAACAGAAATTTTCAAACAAGTTGGATGGTTTGATGAAAGATATTTTTTTACGCCAGAAGACATAGCACTATCAACAAAGTTGAATAAGATGGGGTATTCATGTTATGTAAATGCCAATTTGAAATTAATACATTATGAAGGTAAAAGTAGAAATGTATCAATGATATATGCGGCAATTAAACCTGCTTCGACTCGGGGCAATCTTATCTTTTATTCAAAAGGGAAGACTCCCCTTTATATACTACTTTCACTTATTAATCTTGTAAAAAGTATTTTTGCTTTTCATTATCATTTAGTCAAAAGTATAGGGAAAGCCAAACCAAATCATGACTATGCTCTTATGATAGGCTATCGAAATTGTTTTGAGGCATGCATTACAAAAACAACACCAAAAGAATTGTTTATAAAGTATTATAGAAAATTATGACAAAGAGAATTGCTATTATTGGAGGTGGAATCTCAGGATTGTCGTGCGGGCAATTATTAAAGGAAAAAGGATTCGATATAATTTTGTATGAAAAGGATTCTCGCCCAGGCGGTATGATAAAGTGTGACCGAGTGGAAGGTTCACTTTTTCATCGAACAGGTGGGCATGTGTTTAATACCAAAAGGGAAGATGTGATGCAGTGGTTCTGGTCCTTCTTTGATAAAGAAGGACAGTTTACCAAGACGCAACGCAATTCCTCGGTGGTAATGTCAGACGGTAAAATGGTGCCATATCCCATCGAGAATCATGCTTATATGTTAGACCGTGAAGATGGCGAAAAGATTGTTTCTGATTTAGTGGGAATGGCCAAAGGCTATTCAAAAGAACCTGCTAATTTTGAGGAATTTCTAAAAAGTCGCTTTGGAAATACCCTATATCATTTATACTTTAAGCCGTATAACTGGAAGGTTTGGCGCAGGGATTTAACGAAAGTCCCCCTTTCATGGTTAGAGGGAAAACTTCCTATGCCTACTGTTGCTGAAATTATTTTTGCTAATATTTATCATGTAGAAGAACGCCAATTCGTACATAGTTCATTCTATTATCCCAAACAAGGTGGCTCTCAGTTTTTAGCAGACACTTTTGCAAAAGGATTGGATATAAGATATAATACAAATGTTGAAACTATTCAGAAAACGGCAAAAGGTTGGGAAATTAATGGAGAGGTAGCTGATAGAGTTGTGTTTTGCGGTAATATCAAGCAACTTCCTGAAATATTAGGCAATTCTGTTGATATCAATGCATACACGGATGCAATAGAAAAGCTGGAGTTTCACGGAACAACATCTGTATTCTGTGAGATAGACAAGAATCCTTATAGTTGGATTTACCAACCCAGCATGGAGCATTTGTCACATCGTATTATCTGTACTGGTAATTTCTCTGAGAGCAATAACGCAGATGGGAAGATGACAGGAACCGTAGAGTTTACGGATGAGATTAGTAAGGAAGATATAATAGAGCAACTGAAACGAATGCCGTTCGCTCCTAAATATATGGCTCACAATTATGAGAAATATACTTATCCAATACAAGATAGAGATACAAGAGAGATGATTAGTTCATTGAAGAAATTGTTAGAATCTAATGGTTTGTCTCTCTGCGGACGATTTGCTGAGTGGGAGTATGCTAATATGGATGTTTGTATAGGATATGCTATGGATTTAGTGAATAGGAGATTTAAAAAATGAATAAGAAAATAGTTAGAATGCAAGCCGGCCTTGCAAATAGGATGTTCCATTATAGCCTTTACCTTTACATGAAGAAATTAGGCTATGATGTATATGTTGATAATAGTTTTAAAACTACAAAATGGAAAATAGATGAGGTTTATTGGGAGGAAATATTCCCCAATGCAGTTTTACGCAAAGCGCCCAAGTCCCTTGTTTTGCGCTATGGTTGTGGATACGATCTTCTTTCCTATGTAAGAAGACACTATATGAAATGGTCATGTCTTTCCCTCCATATGGGTAATCCCTACCGTGTACCAACAAAGGAGGAGATGGATAAATATCATGCTTTTATAGGTCTTTATGCTAATGTTGATATGATCAATCAAGTTGAAAATGAAGTAAAACATTGTTTTGCCTTTCCCCGTTTTGAGGATAAGAGAAATCAAGACTTAGCAGATAAAATGAGAAACGAGGAATCCATTGGCATTCATCTGCGTAAAGGAAAGGATTATCTGACACTAGAGCACTTCCTTAACACATGTCCTATTGATTATTATCAAAATGCAGTTAATATTATACGCGAAAAAGTAAAAATTCCTCATTTTTATGTATTTACCGATAATCCAGAATGGGTGCGAGAGAATCTAATAGAGATTGATTATCAGCTCATTGACTGGAATACACCAATAGGAAAGGGTAATCATTGTGACATGCAATTGATGGCATATTGTAAACATAACATCATCAGTAATAGTACCTATAGCTGGTGGGCAGCCTATTTGAATGATAATCCTGATAAGATTGTTATTGAACCATCAATATGGTATAATCCTATAACCCGCAAAGAGATGAATGAAGGAAACAAACTACTCTGCTCAGATTGGGTTGTCATTTAAATACTTATGAATCGAAATTACAACATATTAGTTCTAGGAGGGAATGGATTCCTTGGTAGAAATCTGACTCGTGGATTATCAAAAAATGGTATAAAAAGTATTGTGTATGATGTCTCTCGGCCATCAGAAACCAGCAGTGGTGTCTCCTACTATCAAGGAGACTTACAGGATAGAGACAAAATCATCAAATTAATTAGAGATAATGATGTTAACGTTGTCGTACATATGGTTTCAACCATCATACCGGGATCAACTATGGAACAATATATCAATAATTGTAGAATAGTACAACTTTCTACTATCCCTATTATGGATTATTGTGCAGCCAATAAGATTAAGGTGGTTTATTTCTCATCTGGTGGAACTGTATATGGTGTAAAAGGTGGCGCGATTTCTGAAAATGAGCCTGTTGCTCCAATTTCCTATTACGGGTTGTCAAAAATACAAATAGAAGACTTAATACATTTCTATCACAGAAGGTATCATTTGGACTATTTAATCATCCGCCCCTCGAATCCTTTCGGACCGGGACAAAACTTATATGGCAAGCAGGGGCTTATAGCTGTTATATTAGGTCACCTGTTGAAAGGGGAACATATAAGTGTGTATGGTGATGGAAGTGTTGTGCGTGATTATATTTATATAGAAGATTTTATCTATTATGTGATAGAACTTATAAAAAAGGATGTAAAGAATGAGACAATAAATGTCGGTTCTGGAGTTGGTACGTCTATTAACGATATTATAAAGACATTTGAGGAGGTGGCTGGTAAAAAAATTCAGGTAGACTATCTCACTTCAAGAAAAGATGACGTACCGATGTTGATATTGAATGTGAGAAGGCTTCACAATTATGTTGAGCATAAAGACTGCACTGTAAAAGAGGGTATAGAGAAATACTACTTGTCGGTTAATAAGAAAGATTAATATAGTATTTATAATGAAAAGAATAACTTTTATTGGAGGAATAGGAAAAGAAAACGAGTTTGGTGGAGAACTTCTTAAGAATAAAATTATTGTAGCTCGAATGAAGGGAATCGGCTATCATGTAAATATCATTGATACATACAAATCGCATCATTCTTTATACAAGGGAATTATTGTAACAGCCAGAATCATCCAATCTCTATTATTTAGACGTAAAGACGTTTTTATCTTATCCACATCTTTTGGGAATATCTATGGATTAATAAAAATTACACATTATCTCCCTTCTAGGTATGATATTGTAAATTGGGTTATAGGATCAAGCTTAAACAAGAGGGTAAAGAGTAATTCAGTAAATGTTAATTTTCTATCACATATCAGAATGCATGTTGTTGAAGCTGAATGCATGAAGAAAGAACTAATGGACTCTTTGGGGATTACAAATATAAAGGTTGCATACAACTTCAGAACCATAAATCCATTGCCTGAAATACTAAAGAATGAAGATGGGAAAATACATTTTCTGTTTTTCTCGCGAATAACACCTTCAAAGGGTGTAGACATTATTCTTTCAGCAGTTTCTATCCTTAACAAAGATGGTTACGAATTCAAATACGATATAGATTTCTATGGTGAAATAGAACCAGAGTTCGAGCAGGAATTCTCAGATAGTATAAATAATAATAAAAATCTGAAGTACTGTAAAACAATTCAGTTGTGGGAAAGGAAGAACTACGATGTGTTAGCAAAATATCATTATATGTTGTTTCCCACTTATTGGCATGGTGAAGGATTTCCTGGCGCAATTATTGACAGCTATATAGCAGGAGTACCAATTATTGCAAGTAACTGGGGATATATATCAGAGTTTATTGAAGATGGAAAAACAGGAAAAGTCATTCCTTCTCAAAATGTTGAAGCTTTGGTAAAAGTTATGAAAGATGCCATAGAGGGGAGAATGAATTGTCTGGAAATGAGTAGACTTTGTCAACGAAAGGCGCAAGAATTTGATACCAAATCTGTATTGTCAGACACGCTGTTGCATGAAATTGGGGGCTCGGTTGATGAATCTGTTTATTGAGAAGTTCAGATGATGGAAAAAGTATTATTTTGTGGAGATCTGGTGTTACCCTATCATTGCAAAGTGAATTATAGTGAGGTAATGCCGTTGTTTGAGGACAAAATAGCTATCGCAAACTTGGAGGGAGCGATACTTCCAGACCAAAGCGAGGTAAAAAAAAACAAATGGAATGATAAGTTTTCTTTGTATTCATGTCCAAATGTATTGCGGATTCTAAGTGATTTGAATATCAAGTGTGTGTCATTGTGTAACAATCATATTTTTGACTATGAGTATCCAATAGATCATACACAGATGCTATTAGATGAGCATGGAGTGAAGTCTTTCGGCTTAAAGAATCCAGATGTAGAAGAGTTGCAACTCAATGGACGGAAACTATACGTAATCACCTTTGCTACCTACGCCAATGAACATAGTCTGCCGTTGCTTCATCCTCGGGAGGTGGTAAAAAAAGTAAAACAATTGCGTGCATATGATAAAGAAAGTCTAATAGCGATATTTCCGCACTGGGGTATTGAAAAACTTAGAATTGCAGAGCCTGCAGATCGTCAGTTGGCTCATCAATGTATTGATGCCGGTGCGGACATTGTGGTAGGACATCATCCACATATATTACAGGATATAGAGGTGTACAGGGGGAAGCATATCATTTATTCTATTGGCAACTTTATTTTGCCACAGACTTTCTTCGGGAATAGAAAACTTACATTCAAAGACCCCTTTATTCAAAACGAACTTGTTGTAGAATGGGATGGCACCGAAGTGACGCTTCATATCCTTTACTTTGATGTGTCTGAAAATACGTTGAGGCAGCAGGACCTCTTTCCTTACGGGAATCTATATGAGAGATTTGCTCCTCTACATACACCTAATGAACTATCGCAATGTCAGTATATATGGCAGTTCCTGCGTGTTCTGTCAGTAAAGGATATTATCTTTCATACTCGTCTCTTTCCTACTCGAATAGAAGAGATTAAAAGCTATGTGTTACGGCGAACATTTCGATTTATCAGAAAAACTTTAATGGCCTTGGGCCTGCATCACCCCTATAGACAATGAATATCAAGAAATATATGAAAGAAACCCTGAAGTACTCCTTAAGAAGTAAATTCGTGATAAAGAAGTATATCAGGGAGAGCGAGGACTATTATCAGATGGCTCCCGAAGAACTAAAATTACATAACGAGAAACGATTTATTGAGTTGTTCCAAAATACTTACGATAACTCACCTTTTTATCATCGATTATATTCAGAGGCAGGTATACAGAGAAATAGCATAAAAAAAATGGATGATATCAAGAAACTTCCTGTTGTTACAAAAGAAATGATTCGTGAACATCCAGAGGCACTTTTGACATGTCCAAAATGGAAGCTAATTGAAAACCATACTAGTGGAACTACAGGATTCCCAATGATAGTATATGAATCTTGGCCGGCACTTTGGAGAGAACAGGCTTATATTGTTTGTTATAGGAAAAAATGCGGTTTTATATCTGGCAAGCAGGTGTTAGCATCATTGAGAGGCCATTTGGATAGAAAAACCAGAACGATGTACGTCGGTATATCAAAGACGCTCTATTTGTCGAGTTTCCAACTGAACGAAAATACAGTAATCGATTATTATAATCAGATTTTAAAGTATAATCCTCTAGCGATAGAAGGATATCCAAGTTCTTTAGTTCATCTTTGTTCCTTACTCAAATCAAAAGGTTTAAAATGTACTATCCCTGTTGTCTTTACATCGTCGGAAACACTAAGCTCCGTACACAGGTCTCTCATAGCAGAAGTTCTTTCTGCTCAAGTATATGATCATTATGGGACAACTGAGCGAACGATAGCTCTGAGTGAACGACTGGACCATCAAGGATATTACGAGTTGCCAGGTTATTCAATCAATGAATTTGAAGAAAATAGAGTAATAACGACATCGCTGATAAATGAGGCTTTTCCTTTGATAAGGTATAAAGTGGACGATATCATTATATTTGATATGATAAATGGTGAACGTCTTATTACAAGTATTGGAGGACGTAATACAGAACATGTGACAGGAAAAGACGGGACTCATTTCAACGCAGCTGCCCTCACATATGTGGCAAAAGTAATTCCAAATATTCAAAATGTGCAACTTGTTCAAAATGAAGTTGGAAAATTGGACGTAAATGTTGTACCTGATAGTGATTTTAATAAGGATTGCATTGAAAAGAGTATTGAAGCCATTAATAATCGTATAGGAAAAGGCAATATGGATGTTGTCATCAATGTCATAACAAATCAAGAACTTATTTTTTCAAATTCCAATAAATTATCATTAGTAGTTAATCGTACAATATGCTAAAAGCTATTTTCTTCTACTGGGGAACAACGTTGAAATAGGTGCAAATTCTGTAGTAAATAAACCGATACAAGACAATGCAATTGTTGCAGGAGTACCAGCAAAGATATTTAGAATAATAGATGACAGAAATAGATAGTTTTCAAAAATTGAAAGCTTATTGTGAAACAGAACAATTCAAAGGGTGGGATCCATTTGATGGACTTAACTCTAAGGTCTTAAAAACAATCTTACCTCTAAAGCATTTTGCAATAATGAGGTTGATAGTCATACAGGGTTTTAAGCGCTGCCCTTGGAATTTGAGACCTTTATTCAGTATTCCCAAGGAATATAATGCGAAAGGAATCGGGTTATTCCTGCAAGGATATTGTAACCTCTTCAAGGTTGCGCAAGGGAATCCTACCCTTGAGTCAGAACTTGGATCTAAAGAAGTACTAATAGATAAAGTAAATGATTTGGCAAATTTGTTGATAAGTTTACGTTCCAAAGGCTACCACGGTTCATGTTGGGGGTACAACTTTGATTGGCAAAGTAGGAGGTTATTCCTGTTCCCCGCATATTGTCCTACAGTAGTGGCTACCAATTTCTGCGCTACGGCTCTTATGGATGCATTCGAAGTTACTGGTAAGAAAGAATACCTCGACATAGCTCTTGATAGTGCGAACTTTATTCTCAACGATCTTCATCTGGATGATTATAAGGGAGAGAAGATGATTAGTTATAGCCCTCTTCATGGTAATGATTTAGTAAGTAATGCCTCTTTACTTGGTAGTAAAGTATTGGCTTATTGTTATAAGTATACAGGAAATGAGGTGTATCTGAAAGTGGCCCGATCATCTGTAAGGGCATGCTGTAAAGGACAAAGAGAGGATGGTGCATGGACATATAGTCAGATACCACCAAAACTATGGGTGGACTCTTTTCATACAGGATATAATCTGGATGGACTAATTGCTTATGAAGAACAGACTGGAGATAAAGATTATCATGAGAACATTGAACGAGGATTTGAATATTATATTAAGAACTTCTTTAATGAGGATGGTTGCCCCAAATATTATAATGACCAGCAATATCCGATAGATATACATTGCCCGGGACAATTGTTAGTAACACTTCATCGACTTCATAAGTTTGAGAAGTATGAAAAATTAGCAGATATGGTGTTGAACTGGACAATTGAGAATATGCAGGACAAAAAAGGCTATTTCTACTACCAACTAAAGAAAGGTGTCTCATCGAAGATCCCTTATATGCGCTGGAGTAATGCCTTTATGTTTTATGCGATGAGCTATTATATGCTAGATAAATACAAAAGTAGTTGAAATATGGAAACATGTGAAAGGGTGGAGCTGAATGGGATGAAGGTATTTCCATTTTGTTCACCGAAAGATTTGTTAAACTATGTTGATGACCACAAAGGAATTCTTGTGGCTGTTAATGCAGAGAAGGTGACTAAAGCCACTGACGAGACTCGTGCTATTGTCAACAATAACATTGGTTATGCTGATGGCGCTGGTGTTGTTGTAGCCATGCATAAACTAGGTCATCCTGAAGCAATCAGGATTGCAGGCTGTGACTTATGGCTTGACATTATCAGGGAGAGTTATAAAGAAAAGGCTTTCTATCTGGTGGGTGGAAAACAGGAGGTGATAGATGATACTATAGCAAAACTCCGTGAAGAGTTTCTGGGCATCAAAATCATAGGTTATCGAAATGGTTACATCAAGACAGAAGGAGAACGAAACGCCTTAATTAAAGATATAGCAGAGAAAAAGCCCGATGTGGTGTATGTGGCTATGGGTTCACCTAAACAGGAATTTCTGATGGCAGACATGATGGCGCAGCATAAGGCGATCTACCAAGGTCTAGGTGGGAGTTTTGATGTTTATACGGGTAGAGTAAAGCGCGCTCCACTGTGGTGGCAAAAACATAACCTGGAGTTTTTATATAGATTTCTTAAGCAACCGCAAAGATATAAAAGAGAATTTTTTCGTCTGAAGTTCTTAATATGGATGATAATGGGAAAATTTAAGATGAATACAATATAAAATAGTTATAATATGATTAATGTGATTGGACTTGGCTATATCGGATTGCCCACAGCACTGATGATGGCCTCGCATGGAATAGAAGTTATTGGTACCGACTATAACAAGGAGTTGGTAGATACCTTGAATGCTGGTAAAACAACATTCAAAGAAGACGGCCTAGATGAGTTATTTAATGATGCAGTAAAAGCTGGCATTAAGTTTACTACCGAGTATCAGAAGACAGATGTGTATATCGTATCTGTCCCCACACCATACGACAAGTTTTCCAAGAAGGTGGATGCTTGCTATGTAGTTGCTGCTGTGAAAGGGGTTATGAAAGTTTGCCCAAAGGGAGCTACGGTGGTTGTAGAATCGACAGTCAGCCCTGGTACCATGGATAAGTTCGTTCGACCTGTAATTGAGGAGAATGGCTTCAAGATTGGTGAGGATATTAATCTGGTGCATGCACCAGAGCGTATTATTCCTGGCAATATGGTATTTGAGCTGCTTCATAACAACCGTACTATTGGTGCTGATGATAAGGAGATTGGCGAAAAGATTAAGCAATATTATGCTTCGTTCTGCCAGGGTGAGATTGTTGTGACAGATATCCGTACTGCAGAGATGACCAAAGTGGTTGAGAATACTTTTCGTGCTGTTAATATTGCTTTTGCTAATGAACTGAGTCGTATCTGTCGCCATGACAATATGGATGTGTACGAGATTATTAAAATATGTAATATGCACCCGCGTGTAAATATCCTCCAGCCTGGCCCTGGGGTAGGAGGTCATTGTATCTCTGTTGATCCTTGGTTCCTTGTTGGTGACTATCCTCAGTTGGCTAAGGTGATAGATGAGTCTATGAAGACAAATGATTATCAGCCAGTGTTTGTGTTGGAACGTATCCATGAAATCATGGAGGAAAATGGAATTACAGATAATCGCCGTGTTGGACTTTATGGCTTAACCTATAAAGAAAACGTAGATGATATTCGTGAGAGTCCTACACTCCAAATGTTGGATATTCAAAAGCGTCATCTGGCTCGGCCATTGAAAACCTTTGACCCATTCTTCACCCAAAAAGAGATAGTAAAGAACCAGATTCTAGATTTTGATCAGTTCCTTGATGAGGTTGATATGGTAGTCATCATGGTAAAGCATGATCATATTAAACAGAATTGGGATAAACTGAAGGGAAAGGTTATACTTGACTGCTTCAATATCTGCCCATTTGAGGGCGTATATCACATTTAGTTGACAGTTTATATTTTATAGTTGATGAAAAAAGTAATGCTTGTATTTGGAACTCGTCCAGAGGCAATTAAAATGGCTCCACTGGTAAAAGAGTTCCAAAAGAATTCTAAGGATTTTCAGACTGTAGTTTGCGTGACAGGCCAGCATCGTGAGATGTTGGATCAAGTATTAAGCATTTTTGAGATTGTACCTGATTATGACTTAAACATCATGAAACAGGGACAGGACCTATATGACGTCACTGCTCGTGTACTGACGGGTATGCGTGATGTCTTTAAGGTTTGTAAGCCTGATGTAGTATTGGTACATGGTGATACAACTACATCTACAGCTGCGGCGTTGGCTGCGTTTTATCAGCAGATACCTGTTGGACATGTAGAAGCAGGACTACGTACACATAATATTTATAGCCCTTGGCCAGAGGAAATGAATAGGCAGATTACAGGACGTATTGCATCTTATAATTTCTCACCAACCCCACTATCAGAAAAAAACTTGAAGGAAGAAAAGGCACATGGAAAGATATTTGTGACGGGCAATACTGTAATTGATGCACTGCATATGGTCGTGGAGAAACTGCAAAACGACAAGACTTTGGCTGATGAACAGGTTAAAGTTCTTGGCAGGGCAGGTTATGATGTGACTCGTTTAGATGGTGGCAAGAAACTTGTACTAATTACTGGGCATCGTCGCGAGAACTTTGGTGAGGGCTTTATCTCTATGGTTACTGCCATGAAGGATTTAAGTGAAAAATACCCTGATGTGGACTTTGTATATCCGATGCATTTGAATCCAAATGTCCGCAAGCCTATCCATGAAGTGTTTGGCGAGGATTTGTCTGTATACAAAAATTTCTTCTTCATCGAGCCCTTGCAGTATCTGGAGTTTGTTTATCTGATGGAGAAATCTACCATTGTCTTAACTGATAGTGGTGGTATTCAGGAGGAGGCACCAGGATTGGGTAAGCCTGTATTGGTGATGAGGGATACTACGGAGAGACCAGAGGCGCTGGAGAGTGGTACTGTTCACTTGGTAGGCACCAACCATGACCTGATAGTAAACGAGGTGAGCACCCTGCTGGATGATCCTGCGGCATATGATAAAATGTCTATGGCAGTAAATCCTTATGGCGATGGTAAAGCCTGTGGCAGAATTGTTGATGCATTACGCCAATAAATGAATATAGAGGAATTTCTTGGCATAGAGAGGTTGCAGGATCTCAGGTATGGCAAGGAGATATGGACTCTCATGGAATGGCTGAAACATCCAATCAAAAAGATAAAAGCAAAACTTAACGCTGCGGACTTCCGCAGCGTTTTTTATTCCCAAATCACCAGATTCCCCTTCGCTTTTCATCCGTGATATAATAAGATAAGACTGCAAAAAACGGTCGATATCCACCCACCCAAAACGGGGATATCCGTTCACTTTTCTGACTCGTTCATCCTAATGGCGCTGCAAATTTAATCATTTTTCTGTAACATCGTAAGCATTCGTTGAAATACACGTTGTAACAGTTGTAGTTTCGTTGTACCTTTGCAGTCGCAATAGTGCACACAACTACAACTGTTATTGTATCATGACTCAGTTACAAAATATCTACAACATGTAGGCATTAACTATAACACTTATAAATAAAGTTGCTTGTCCATTTTATGCAATTTCGGAATTTGACTCCAAAAATACATAAATCCTTTCGATAATCTGACAAATTAAAGTAATAGAAACGAATATTTAACATTAAATAAGATTTTTATGGGGAAGAAGAGGTAAGCATTCAATAATCTGTCGGAGCGGGGTTTGGGGAACAAATACTTATTCATGGCTATTCATCTTTGAGATCATCGTTCAAGAAACCATAGACTTCGCTTACCTCAAGACAGGGGCATTTCTTGGTGACGCCTGGGAAATCACGATGACCAACGACCTTGGCGTGGGGATAATCGCGCTTCAGGTCTTTGAGCAAGAAGAGGATAGCGGCCTTCTGAGCCTCCGTACGGGTATCGGCATAGCACCCTTCTTCATCCAGGCCGCCTTCGTAGCAGATGCCGATGGCATGCTGGTTGTAATGGCGGACATGGGCGCCAGCCACATGCTCAGGACGGCCCTCATGA
>ONAE01000165.1 GCA_900315695.1 uncultured Prevotella sp.
CCCGACAAGTGGCAGGACATGGAGAAGTTCATCGATATCCGCGAGACGGAGAACCTCGTTGAGAACTTCATCCGCATCAAGCAGGAGTCGCGTCAGGCCGGGTTGCGCAAGTACTGGCACCAACCCGTCGACAAGACCATGATGCCCTGCTCGCCGCAGACGGTCAACGCCTTCTATCACCCGCTCTTCAACAGCATCAATTTCCCCGCTGCCATCCTACAGCCCCCGTTCTTCGACCCAGAGGCCGATTATGTCTGCAACTACGGAGCCATCGGAGCCGTTATAGGCCACGAGATGACCCACGGCTTTGACGACCAGGGCTGTCAGTTCGACAAGGACGGAAACCTGAAGAACTGGTGGACGGCTGAAGACAAGGCACGCTACGACGAGCGCACCAAGGTTATCGCCGACTGGTTCTCGGAGCAGGAAGCCGTGCCTGGTCTGAAGGTGAACGGTCAGAAAACCCTCGGCGAGAACGTCAGCGACAATGGTGGTCTGAAGATTGCCTATCGTGCCTACAAGAATCGCATGGCCTCCGAACCCCTCAGCGATGTCGAAGGCTTCACCCCTGACCAGCGTTTCTACTTGGCTTATGCCCGCGTCTGGGCTTGCAACTCTACGCCTGAGTACATCGCCATGTTGGTGAACAGCGACGTTCACTCACCAGCTCGTCTGCGAGTGATGGCAGCCCTGCCGATGATCGATACCTGGTACGAGGCTTTCGGCATCCAACCCACCGACAAGATGTTCATCCCTAAAGAGAAGCGGGCATTAGTGTGGTAAGCGCCACGTCACAAACCCCTGCATAATATCCCACTTATGCAGGGATTTCTGCAACTATCTGTAATTATTTCGCTTTTTCTGCGACTAATAGGTCAAAAGGATTCAGTTGAACAATGGAGACGAAAGAATTAGAGAAAGAATTCCTCACAATGATCGAGGCGCAGAAACGTACCATCTACAAGGTGTGCTACATCTATGCCAAAGACCAGAACGACCTGAACGACCTGTATCAGGAGACGGTGCTCAACCTGTGGAAGAGTTTCCCCCGCTATCGGGGAGATAGCACACTCAACACATGGGTATACCGCATCGCGATGAACACCTGTATCACGTTCCTCCGACGCTCCAATACCCGCCCGCAGACCGTACCGATGACGGCCAATGTGGCAAGCATGGCAGCAGAAGACAACGAGACGGCAGGACAACTCAGGGAACTCTACCGACTCATCAGCCAACTGGGGAAACTGGAACGCGCGCTGATTCTCCTCTGGTTGGAAGAACGGAGTTATGAGGAAATCGCCGACATCCTCGGCATCACTAAGACCAACGTCGCCGTAAAACTGAATCGTACAAAAGAGAAACTAAAGAAAATGTCGAACCGTTAAATTTGAATTGTTATGGAACTTGAAGCATTGAAAGCCAGTTGGAACAAGCTCGATGAGCGTCTGGCAGCAACGGAAAATGCTCATCATCTGCGTGGTATTCCCCTATGTCTATATGAACACGCCCATCCAGGCCAGCTCGTTCGCCATCGTCGAGGGTGTGATGGTAATAGGACTGATACCTCTGGTATGGAAACTCTCCCTGCTGTCGAAATTTGATCTGCTACATTCTGGAACTTGGATTCAACACGGAGGCAGGCTATGAATTCGGCACGAGGCTCATACTGCCATTGGGACTGTCTCTGCTCACCTTGGCTCTCGGTCTTGTCTTTGCAAAATGGCAACTTCGCCGGCACGCCCAGCAGCTGCAGGAGATAGAGTCCGGGTTGGAGGAACTCCGAGAGTTCGAGAAATAAGGAATATCATACTTCTCTTGTATGATTGTTAATATTTAAGTTAGAGTAAGAAAGCAGCACTCGTCGCGATGACGGGTGCTGCATTATAAGCCACTCGTCACAGAATCATGCAGAATATCCCATATATTTGGTGCATTCCGCAACTATTCTTACCTTTGCAACGTCAAAATAGTAAAAACCAAAGAAAGAACAATGAATATCCGTTTAGAACAACCCAAAGACTATCGTGAGGTAGAGAATCTAACGAGAGAGGCATTTTGGAACGTCTATCGCCCAGGATGCACAGAGCATTACGTGCTCAACCAGTACAGAACGAATCCGGACTTCATCCCAGAACTTGACCTTGTGATGGAAGAAGATGGAAAGATCATCGGCCATGTGATGTTCTCCAAGGCTGAGATCATTCTTGATGATAGAACCAACTTCCCTTCATGGACATTTGGTCCCATTAGCATCCACCCCGACTACAAGCGCAAGGGCTATGGTCTGAAGTTGCTGCAATATGCCTTGGATAAGGCTCGCGACATGGGTATCGGCTTTATCTGTATGGAGGGTAACATCGAGTTTTACAAACATGCAGGCTTCGACCTTGCCAGCAAACTGAACATTCACTATCATGCCGAGCCGAAAGATGCCGAAGTGCCTTATTTCCTGGCTCAGGAACTAATTCCTGGTTGGCTTAAGAACAATGGTATCGCCGAGGCAACCTATTGCCCTCCCAAGGGCTATTTTGTAGCCGATGAAAA
>ONAE01000136.1 GCA_900315695.1 uncultured Prevotella sp.
GCCGATCTATGGCAAGTATGATGCCGAGTTTGACGAGCAGCTGAAGCCTTACATCGACAATCTGACCAATGCCCGAGGCTTGATAGACTGTCCGCAAGCATACAAGCTGGCGAAGAAGATGCAGGAGGATTGTGCCGAGTTCGCGCGCCTGTCGCAGGATCAGACCTATTGGAACCTCTCGCATCGCGCCATCGTGATCGCCTGGCTGAAAGCCTGTGTGCTGTATGTCGCCAATGGTCAGAAGTGGGAGAAGTCGATAGAGGATTTCATCAAGTGGAGCTTGGATTACGATATGTATTGCAAGATGGCTTTCTTCGGTGAGGACATCGAACGCGCCACTTATGACGGAGAACGTATCGGAACCCGAGGCCCAAGAAACCTGCTGGAGCTGCTGCCCGATGAATTCACCGTTGAGGATGCTAAGCGGGTACGTCAGAGTCAGGGCCTCAGTAACAATGGTAATTATTGTATGAAGATGATAAGAACCTGGAAGAATAGAGGCTATGTGATACAGGATACAGAATACAGTTTTAAGAAAGCCCCAAAGTTTATAAATAAGTAGAAATTAAAATGGAAAAAGTAGAAATGAATAAAGACATGAAGTTGAGTGAGCACTTTACGCTCGGAGAGTTGACCAAGACACAGTATGTAACCAAGGATGGAAACATCCCGAGTCGAGTAGCGATAGAGAACCTTCGGAATCTCTGTGAGAATTGGTTGGAGGATCTGAGGTATTCGTACAATACGTTGTATAAGCCTGTCATTCCGAGCGTAGTCGAGGAATCTGAGGAGATCTCTCCATGCGCTGCGCTTAGTCGAGATGACAAAGGAAGTGTCATTTCGAGCGGAGTCGAGAAATGTCTGATTATCAACTCCGGCTATCGTAGCCCAGAAGTGAATCGGTTGGCAGGCGGTGCCGCAACGAGCAATCATCTGACGGGATGCGCGGTGGATATCCACGTGTCGGGATTTGAGCAGGCAATACGCTATGCCGCTATCCTACTGGACATCTCGGATGGTACCAAGCGGGACTATGATGAACTATTCATCGAGAAGAATAGCGCAGGTCGGTATTGGATTCACTTCGCCGTGCGTCCTAAGGACAACCGTAGGAAAATGAACTTCATTAAGGTGTAAACCAAAAGGCGAGGCGCTTCACAAATGCGTCTCGCCTTTTTTTATTCCGGTTGCATGAGGGTCTCGCTGTTGTGGGCGTGGGTTTGGAAGACCTTCATGAACGACAGGAGTTCGTCGGGGGTGAGCTGTTCAATCAGCTTGCGTCTGTCGGTGTAGAAGTCGATGCCTGTGCTCACTTTTCTCCACATGGTGTCGAGCCAGAAGCCGTTGGCGGTCTTCACCAGTTCATCGTACGATTTCAACAGGCTCTCTTTGGCGTTCCTGAATAGGGTCTCGTCGATCTCCTTTGTCATGTTGCTAAAGATGGTCTTCATCATCGCTAATACCGAGTCGCACATCTCCGGCTTCATCTCGCATTCGGCGGTAAAACCAATCTGACAACCGTCTTTGTCGTCCCGGATCATGTAGTAGCTTGCATAACAGCCATAGGTGGCACTGTTCTCCTCTCTGATGATGTTCTTATAGAGCAGGTTGAGGATCTCGCAGGCTGTCTGCGCCTTGATGTAATGGTCGAGGGTATAGGGAAATGCCTCCGTGAACCAATCCAAGTGAACCATCGTCTTGGGCGTCTCCATCTTGCGTTTGAAATGACAGGTGGCATCTCTCTTCAGCCAGTTGTTGATAAAGGGACCTTGTGAGAGCTCCTGACGGTTGGGCAGGGAGGCCAGGTATTGTTCTATCAGTGGCCGGATGGTCGTTTCGTCGTAGTTGCCTACGAAGATGAATGTGTAGTTACGTGCGGCTGAGGTCTGCTCCTGAATGATGGACAGGATACGATCGTGGCTGACCTTCGCCAGGTCGTCTTCTGTGAACAACTTAAAGCGCGGATGATGATCTGTAGAGATGACATGGACGGAATCTGAAAAAGCACACTCTGGATCGGTCTTGCGATTCTTGAGACTGATAGCCGTCTCTTTGATGGCCTTTTGATAGGCCGCTGTGTCTTTGCTGACGTTTGTGAATTCAGCATGGATCAGCTGCATCAGCGTTTCCAGATCTACAGGATTCGCACTGCCTGTAAAGGTGTAGTAGCGCTGATTGATGGCATTGCTCAGGCTGGTGCGCTTGCCTGCTAACAGCTTTCCGATCTGAGAGACGGTGAGTCCGTTGTTTCCAAAAACGATACTGCCCAACATGGAGATGTTAGGGTCATCCTCTTCGCCATACCGCGACCAACCGCATTTGCCATAGGCTTTGAAGAGTACCTGACTCTTGTCGATGTCGGTATGCTTCATCAGTACGGTGGCACCATTGCTCAGTGAGAGGCGGGTGAAACCGAATTCGGGTATGGAGTCTTCTCTGACGATGGCGCCTTTCTGGGGCAGTTCATTCAGGAGTTTGGCGCCTTTGAGTTCATCCACGTAAGGCGTCAGCGGAGCCTTCCTACCAGCCGTCAGGGCGGCTTCGAGTTCTTTCTCTGTGGGGTAATAGGCACTGTCTTTCTCGATATTCCAACTGCCAATCACCAGGTTGTCGTTACGCTCAGGCAGCAGTTCTCTCATCCGCTGGTTGACCTCTTGGAGGGTGGTCTGGTTGGTGATGGCTTTCTGGATGGCAACATAATCCTCGACGGAAGAGATGTCTGTACCATAGAGATAATGGTTGTAATATTCACTCACAAGCGTGGTGCTTTCGCGCTTGTCGGCCGACATCAGCAGATTATCCAAGCTGGAGATCCGATTGGCTTTGTAGCGTTGGTATTCTTCTTCCGTAAAGCCGTATTCAGCTGCCCGTCTGCATTCGATGAGTGCTGCTGTCAAAGCCTGGGCCTGCATGCTGTCCCTTGCTTCACAGGAGATGCTGAAGGCTTCCTTGGTGCTCGACATGCAGTAGTCGTCATCATCGGCTGAGGCCGACAGGTAAGGACAGTCTGGCTTCAGGGCTTCATCTTCGTATCGCGTGTTGAGCATGGTGAGTGCGGCAGAGGTTTTATGACAGTCAGTCCAGTAACCTACATATTTACGCTCTTCCGGAGTGGAGGCTCTGTGCTTGAAGAGCAGGAAGATGGAGTTCCCCTGCAGTTCCTTGTCGTGGTCGATGGAGTAGATGATGCCTGAATGGTCGGGTACTTCCACCGTGACCACCTGGCCTGACTGCCCCTTGGGACGGATGTCGCCAAAGAGGCGTTTGATCTTGGCTTCCGTCTGATCCACATCAATGTCGCCTACCACGACGACGCACTGGTTTTCAGGGTTATACCATTTCTCATAGTAATCCCTCAGCTCCTGATGCTTGAAGTGATCCACCACCTCCATCCGTCCGATGGGCAGCCGGTGACCATATTTGCAGTCAGGGTAGAGTAGGGGCAGTTGGCGCTCATAGATCCTGGAGGAGGCACTTCGCCCTGAGCGCCATTCCTCGTGGACCACACCACGCTCTTTTTCGATCTCTGCGGAGTCGAGCGAGAGTCCGTTGGCCCAGTCGTAGAGTATCAGCAGGCAACTGTCGAGTTTATCTTGACTGACGGTCGTCGGAACGTCGTCAATGTTATAGACCGTCTCCTCGATACTCGTATAGGCATTCACACCGTCCGCCAGATAGAAACTCGCCCTGTTCTCAGGCCAGTTGTTGTACTTGATATAATAGGTGAGGCCATTGGGCAGGTGGCCGATTCTCACCGTTGAATCAACAGGGATCAGTGCCGAGTCGTTGATACACGGCTGAGCGATGCTTCTCAGCGGAAGAAGCAATAGGCAGAGAAAGAGATATTTCAGTTTATTTGTCATTTCTTGGATTTTCTACTAAATTTTTATGTTGTTTGATAAGAAGTAACTTCACTAACAGGGTATTCCCTATTATAGTTACCCATAGTGCAGACAACAGACAAAGACCTGCCTCCAAATAGATATTGACGATTACGCATATCTCTTTGTATGTGAAACCAAGACATCTCCCAGTTATGTAGAGTATACCACAACAGGCTCCAAAGAAACACTCATCAAGGCTCCTGCCAGTAGTGATGCTACCAATAATAGCCACTACCAGCAGTATTGCTATGAATATCCCGAGTGATATTATAATGAGTTTCTTCATTTTAGTTATCAATCGTTTCTTTCCTTTCTTCTTGATCCCTCATCTTGGCCATTTCAAGATTTGTTACTTCAATCCTAAAGTATGCATCTTTTCTTCAGGAAGATTAAGAGGCTTGATCCACATGTAATCGGGATACTGACCTAGCACGAAGAGCGTTACAGGGCACAACCAGATGAAGCCTCCGAAAGAATTGGCAGCAACGAGATCAACCTGATAGTGGGCGCCTCCAGTGATGCTGGAATCTTCTTTGGCGATACGGAACCATCCTTTTGGCATTTTGTCTGATACGATGTTTACGCATACCTTGATTTTTGTATGCGTCCCATCGTAAGAAAGAAGCTCACACAGATCATCGGCTCCTTCAACCATCATCAGGTTGTGATGATCGAAAGGCCAGTCAGGGTAGTCCACATACCAGCAACCATCGTCTTCTTTCGTGAAGCTGCTTTCATTAAATCTGTAATTGAATAATCCATTCTCTACTATTTTTATGCAAATATAATTGTTTTTGTTAAGAATACCAAGAATTTATGCCGAAATAATCAGCAGAATCAACACTACATATACAATAATAGGTACGACAACGCCGATGATGACAGAAGCCACCCAATAGTTCCAGCCGATTCTTTGAAACTTTAGCAGGAAATCAACTGATAGTTTAAATGCTACGTCACACCATTCTTTAAAGAACTTCCGCTTGCTCCAAAAGATATACACCCAAAGCAGAATCCATAGTGGAGTAGTTATAGGTAGTCCTATAATATAGTCCAACATGATGCACCATGAGAGAGGTATAATGAGATAGTAAACTATGATGTTTATCTCATTGTATGTCATCCCAATCAATTTTGCTAGGATATTTAGGACGGTAGCTACTATCCCAAAAATCCCCAGAACAATCAAGGTGAATATTTCCTTCGTTGTCTTCATATATATCCGTTTTATCTCCAAATGCAAATCCAATAGATAGAAAAACTATCACGCTTCCTAAAATAATTGCTATAGCTATAGTCCAGAAAATAATATCTACTATATTCTCCATAAGTTAATTCAATTCCATTTGTTTGATGTATATGTACTGGGGATAGTGCCCAAGCACAGTAAGCGTAACAGGACAAATCCAGATTTCCAGGGTGAAACCTTCAAGGCCATTCACTTTATACGTGGCACCAGCAAACAATCCAGAATACTGCTTCATACACTCGAAGTAGCCTTTCAAGTCAGTGCGTCGTTTCTTACTAGGACGTACAAGCACGCGCACACGATTCTCTTTCTTTGTATCAAGGAAGGTCAGCAGATGGTTAGAGCCTGCCACCATAGCAAGATTGTATCGATCGCCAGGCCAAGGCATATCGATGTACCACATGTTGTCATCATGGACAAACTTGAGATCATAAACTCTGTGACGGAAGCCACACATTCCTTTTGCATAAACCCATGCGAGTTTAGCATACATGATTGTACGATTAAACATTTAGAACAAGATTTAGTTAAACGCTTTTGGGAGTCTCCCAATTGCGGGGGCAAAGGTACAACATTTTTTTTAAATCTCAAAATTTTATAAAATCCTATAAATCAACAACTTATCTCTTTGGCATACTTTTTGCTGCTTTTGAGTTTAGGAAGAATTACCACCTATATTTACTCTTTAGCTGTTTAAAAACAGGAATGTCGCAGACTGATGCGAAGAGCAAAATACAGGCTCTGACCTTGATGGTGTCCTGCCCAAAGATGTCATAAACTGACGTTTCGCTATTCAGAACAGCCTCGCTGATTTCGACCAGACGATCGCGAAGCACAGGGTGTTCGATGTAAGCTTTGGCCTCTTCACGTCCATTGATGCCGTAGAACTCTGAAATCTCTGATTTGCCCAACCCCCTCATCTGAGGGAACACATACCAGATCCAGTGCCCCCGCTTATGACCATTCTTTACTTCCTGTAACGCCTCCGCATAAGTGCCTGTACCATCATAGATGCCTCCACTATCCTGAGCATGTATGAATCGCAGAAGGTTTCTCTGTCTAGCCTCTTCTATATGTTCTTTTATATTATTCATGATGGTTCTGTCGTTGCACTAAGAAATGGTTCATCAGACAAATGAAGTGACGGTAAACCATTCAGCAAAGAAATAGCTGGAAAAATCGTATCTTTGTAGCGACCAAACTATAAATGATATGATT
>ONAE01000123.1 GCA_900315695.1 uncultured Prevotella sp.
GTGCGGATTACCTCACCGGCAGCATCCCAAGCCGCCTTGATCACACCTGCGGAGATACCGCTGTGGGTAGCCGCTTCCTGGAACACCTTCTTCTCGGTGATGGGCACGTAGAGGTCAGGGCGCATGACGAACTTCTTACCGGGGTTCTTACCAATTTTTACTTCACGCAGTTGTGCAATAACTTTAATAGCCATAATTTTAATTAGTTTTTAAGTAGATGTTAATTTTAATGATTATAGTTCTCGGTGTCTCATTCGATCGGTTCGACAGGCACTATAAAGGAAAATCTTGCTACCATTAATGCGCGCAATTTCTAGATTTAAATCTCGCAATTTTTATCCTTAAAGTGCGGTGTCTCCACCTCTTTCATTTGACACTGCAAAGATACTAAATTTTCATGTACCTTACAAATAAATCGCCAAAAAAGACACGTTTCAAAACACGTTTGAAAAATAGGAGCCATCTGTACCAAATTAAAGATTTGCGTACAGTGTTCCTGCCCCCCGTGTGAGATATATCTAAATAAAAAAACGTTCTGGATAGTCATTCCAGAACGCTATAGTAATTGCTTTATGAGCAGAGGGTTAGATGAACTTACCCCCACAGTTTTAATGCATGTCTTTCAAAAGAATCCCTATTGTGTTTTCGATTTATTTTTGATTTGGTGATTCCCTTTCAAACACCTTCTTGCCTTCGAAGTAGGTAGCAGCCGGCTTGGCCGTGTGAATCTCATTCGCTGGACAGGTGAGCACATCCTTGTTGACAAGCAGGAAGTCAGCATACTTGCCGGTGCTGATGCTGCCGCGCTCATTCTCGATGAACATCTGCTTGGCCACATTAATGGTAAGAGCAGTAAGGGCCTGTTCGCGGGTCAGCAGCTCTTCCGTCCACCAAGGCTGCCCTTCTTCGGCGTGATAGAGACCCGTGACTGTAATCTCCATGATGCCGAAGGGGTCGTCAGGACTGCCGGTCGATGCAGGGAAGTCTGAGTGTGAAGATACATTGACACCGTGGTCGAAGAATGATTTCAGGGGGAAGCCCTTGTCCTTCATACCTTCAGGCAGCGTGCGATTCAGTTCGTCTCGCAGTTCCGTGCTGCGATGATGCCAGAGCATACCTGAGGTGACATATATGTTATGGTCTGCCATACGCTTGTAATCCTCAGGATTGACACCATACACATGTACCAGCGTATTGCGCATCTCATCCTTTCCACCATTGATGTAGGCATTGACAACGCGATTGACGCCCTTGTTGCCCATGGCATGTATGTGCATGGTCAGGCCCTTTGCGTTTGCCTTGCGTGTGATGTCTGTCACTTCCTCTTCCGACCAGTTTTCGCTGCCCTGATGCCCGTCGGGATACAATGGCTCTACAAATCCTGTGCCGCTTTCCACCGTACCGTCCATAAAGAGTTTTACCCAGTTGGGTTTTACATGAGTAGAAGCAAACTTCTGAACGTCACTTGCCTTCGCCATAGCCTCATCCACATCCATCCAACTCTCAATCTCGTAGCTCAATCCCAACACAAAATGCATGTCACCAGCCTGGTCACGCTGCTGGGCTGCCTGATAGAGACTGGAGTTGTAGAAATAGGATGACCAGCCGTCCTGATACATCGTATAGCCCTCCGACAGCAACAATTTTTCGATTTCAGCCATATTTGCCGATGCGATGTCAACGGAGAAGAGGTTCTCGTTGTCCAAGAAGGAGCGCGTGTAGGTGCCTTCCTGCTCTTTCAGGAAGCCTGTGGGCGTACCGTCGGAACCTATTTGAATCACACTCCCACGTATCTCTCTCTTGAGCGGTGTACCGTCTTCCTTCATAATGCCGGCCTTGACCAACAGGATGCTGTTCGCCAACCCTTTGTGGGCTTCATCGTCGGCAAAATAGATAGGTATGTCGCTGCATACAGCATCCAGTTGCTGGCGGGTAGGCATGTTTTTCTGGAAGGTCATCATGTTCCAGCCGAAGCCAAAGATAGCCTTGGCGCCTGAGTCCCTAGCCTTCTTGACTGCAGCAGGAAGAATTTCCGTCAGGAACTTATTCGCATCGTCTTTTGGACTAACCATCGTTCCTACTGTCTGGATGGCAAAGCCTGAAGCGTAGTGTGCATGTCCATTGCCGCAGCCGGGCATCACGAGTCCCTTGCCAGTGTAATCGATGACCTCGGTCTTACCTTCCTCAATAAAGACCTCGGCTCCAGCCTTGTCGCCAACATAGATGTACTTGCCGTCCTTCACGGCGAAGGCTTCAACAATCTGATTGTTGTCGGAAGTGAAAATCTTGCCATAGACCACGAGGTCGGCAGTTGGTTTACTCTTACAGCTGGTCAGAACAGCCGTTGTGCAGCAAAGAAGGATGGCTGCAAGCATCCATAGTCTACTTTTTTTCATACGTAAATCCATAGAATTATTCTTATTCAGTTATTATTCCAGTCATTTTAGCTTACCACACCAAAGCTCTCTTCTCCTTGGGGATAAACATCTTGTCCGTAGGTTGGATGTTGAAGGCGTCATACCAGCTGTCGATCATCGGCAGGGCGGCATTCACACGGAAGATGTTGGGTGAGTGGACATCGCTGTTCACGATTCGGGCAAGGTACTCGGGCGTGACATTGCTCGCCCAGACACGGGCGTATGCCAGATAGAAGCGCTGGGCAGGGGTGAAGCCGTCGAGAGTTTTCAGAGGCTCCTGCTTCAAGCGGTTCTCAAAGGCACGGTAGGCCACCTGAATACCGCCGTTGTCGCCGATGTTCTCACCAAGCGTCTTCTCTCCGTTCACCTTCAGACCGGGCAGCGCCTCCTGCTCAGAGAACCATTCGGCGAGTACCTTGGTACGCTCATCGTATTTGGCCTTGTCTTCAGCTCCCCACCAGTTCACCAGATTACCGTCCTTGTCGAACTGACAGCCCTGATCGTCGAAGCCGTGACTCATCTCATGGCCGATGACGGTTCCAACGGCACCGTAGTTGCAGGCATAGTCGGCCTCGGGGTCGAAGAACGGGGGCTGCAGGATGGCAGCGGGGAAGTTGATGCTGTTGAAATTGGGCACATAGCAGGCATTCACCATCTGTGGCGGCATTGGCATCAACTTCTTGTTGAAGGGCTTGCGCCAATACTTGCGGTAGTTGGCTGCGCGTACCTCCTGTTTGATACGGATGAAGTTCTCTACGAGGTTCTGGTCCTCGCGGATGTCGATGAATTTCTCCATATCCTCCCACTTGTCGGGATAGCCAACGTTGATATACATGGCATGCAGCTTCTCCAGAGCCTTGGCCTTGGTGGAGTCGCTCATCCAGGTGTTATCCTTCAGACGATCCTCGAAAGCCTGTTGCAGGTCTTTCACCAGGCGATAGACACGCTGCTTGCTCGACTCGGGGAAATATTCTGCCACATAGAGCTTACCGATGGTCTCAGACAGGTTGTCGTCGATTTCAGCGACGGCACGCTTCCAGCGGGGCTTCTGCTCCTGTATGCCGCTGACAGCCTTTCTGTACTCAAACAAACGGTCTTCAAAAGCATCACTCAGGTAGTCGCAGTAGGAGTAAACAGCCTTCAACTCCATATAGGCCTTCAGGTCATCGACACTGGTCTCTGCCAGCACCTTCTCCACCTCGTGCAGCGGCTCCAGCTGTTCAACATTCAGCGTGTCAATGTCCTTGGGCGCGTTCAGCGCGTCGCGATAGGCCACCCAGTCAATGCCCTTGAAGTCTTTAAGCAACTGTTCCCACGTTGTGAAGTGGATCGTCTTCATCGGGTCGCGACGGTCCACCTGGTTCAGTGTCTTGACACCGATTCTGTGCTCGATGGCCCATTCTGCCTGCATCATGCGCTCGGCATCGGCATCGCTGTTGCCCACCATCTTCAGGAGATCCTTATACAGACTCTTCTTGGCTGCCACTTCAGCCTTTTGCTGCTCGTTGGGCTCGGCATAGTATTCCTGATCCATCGACGCACCGCCATGAGAGACCCCCATCATAAGAAACGATGAGTTGAAGGGATTCAGTGTCAGACCGAGACCATAAGGAGCGGTGTTAAAGCCTTTGGCATCGAGTTCAGCCATCACCTTCATCGCCTCCTCGCGGGTCTTGATGCTGCGTATCTGCTTCAGGTAAGGCAGGATCGGCTCATAGCCCATCTTGTTGCGGCCCACGCTGTCCATGTAGAGGCGGTAGAAGGCACCGATCTTCTGTCCGTCGCTACCCTGAGGCAGGTTCTTTTCATTGGCATACTTCATGATCAGCGCATTGATGCGCAGTTCGTTCTGCTTATCCAGATCGACGAACGCACCGTTCATCGGGTACTCCTTGTCAATCGGGTTGTTCTTCAGCCAGTTGCCTACGGCATACTGCCAGAAGTCGTCACCAGGTTTCACACTCGGGTCCATGTTTGCCCTAAAATTCTGTGCCATGCCCGCCATACATACCAAGGCCATGACCACGACCATCATTAGTTTTCTCATTGCTGTTTATTTAAGTTTTAATTATTTTAATTCACCTTAGCATTTAATTTTA